>DKOG01000276.1 GCA_002469915.1 Bacteroidetes bacterium UBA7368 | reverse complement strand
AGGGCCTCATTCAGAAAATTCAGAGACCAACAGCCTGGTTCTAAATATTTTTGAAGAATGTCGGGAGGGAAAATTCCCTCTTGTGAAAAGAAGAGCCAGAAGTCACGGCTGCGAAGGAGTGCATCGGCAACCATGACGAAGCCAGCTGCAATTCGAAACGCAGCGATGCTTTCTCTATCCAGCTGAGCCGCAGATCGGACATTTGCGAACAAACGTGCGATCCCGAAACGTAGGGAGGAGGAGGCCATTACGTCGGTTGTTTCGAGTGGATTCTTGTATGAAATAGATATCGAAACTACAACAAGTTACCTGTTCGAGGTGATTCCAGCTTCTGCAGGCCAGTCTGTGAGAGATAGAAGTTCACGTTTTTTAGGAGAGTATTTCATGCATGCACCGCTTGTGGTGCTGGGCGGAGGCCCTGGTGGCTACGCTGCAGCCTTTATGGCCGCGGACCTTGGTATGGAAGTTACGCTTGTCGAAAAAGACACGCGGCTTGGTGGTACCTGTTTGCTACGAGGGTGTATTCCATCAAAGGCACTCTTACACGTCGGTCGTGTTGTTGCCGAAGCTCGTGAAATGCAGGACTGGGGCGTACACTTTCCAGCACCAAAAATTGATATTGATGCTGTCAGGAGTCGTAAGGAAAAAGTGATCGGTGCCTTGACGGGAGGTCTGGCACAGCTCGCCAAAAGACGAAATGTAGAAGTCGTGCAGGGGCAGGCAATCTTCACTGCTTCCAACACGATTGAGGTCGTACAAAAAGATGCCGGCACTCAAACACTCACGTTTGATCATTGTATTTTAGCCAGTGGGTCTCGGCCTGCTCGGATTCCGGCATTTGATATCGGTAGCCCCCGCGTAATGGATTCTACTGCAGCTCTTCAGCTCGAGGACGTGCCTGATTCATTACTGGTGATCGGTGGTGGTTATATCGGCTTGGAAATGGGTACCGTGTACGCGGAACTTGGCTCACGAGTCTCAGTAGTCGAACTTACGGACGGTCTCCTGCCTGGAGCAGATCGTGACCTTGTCAAACCACTCCACAAAAGGCTCAAGGGGCTCTTCGAAGCCATTCGTTTGAATACAAAAGTTGTGGGCCTTAAGGATATTGGTAACGGAGTCGAGGTTTCTTTCGAGGGGCCAGATGGCGAGACTACCGAGACATTTTCCAAAGTGCTCGTGGCTGTTGGGCGACGGCCCAATTCGGATGGCTTGGGTTTGGAGAACACCAATGTTGTTGTTGACCCAAAGGGTTTTGTTGAAGTGGACAAGCAGCAACGCACGGGCGACGCTCACATCTTTGCAATTGGTGATGTGTGTGGGGAGCCAATGCTGGCGCACCGAGCAAGCCACCAGGGAAAGGTGGCCGTTGAGTCACTCCATGGCGAACCAGCGCTGTTTGACCCACGGGCAATACCAGCAGTTGTCTTTACCGACCCTGAGATTGCATGGGCGGGTTTGACTGAGCGGGAAGCCGAATTGTCTGGGCGTGAAGTAGAGATCAGCCGATACCCGTGGGCCGCGAGTGGCCGTGCACACGCACTTGGGCGAATAGAGGGTATGACGAAAATACTCGTCGATCCCGAAACAGAGCAGGTGCTTGGAGTCGGTATAGTGGGCTCTGGCGCGGGGGAGCTTATTGCTGAAGGAGCTCTTGCTATCGAAATGGGCTGCACCGCTCGAGACCTCTCAGAAACTATTCATCCACACCCCACGTTAGGGGAAACGGTGGCCTTTTCTGCTGAAAATTACTTCGGATTTGCAACCGAAATTTTCCGTCCGCGTACGGCTTCCACAGCACGCTAAAAGGATTCTGCGGTGTTTGGGTCTCTCATCCGGATCCGGGTAGACCTTTACGCCGGCGGAAACCTTCGTGATAATGAGGAAAAATCATTCATGTTGGAGAAATCAATGGCCAGTTCCGAGTTGGATCAGTCCCGCGGTGAATCAAATGGTGTCGGGGCGGTTAACGCCGGAATGGCTACAGGAGGTGGAGCGTTACCTCGTGGAGGCCATACTCAGATGTCAATTGGGCAAGCCAGTGGTTCTGCGGGTGGCCAGCCAAAACATTCCGATGGTGTTTCAGTTGTAGATGCTGATCCGACTGAAACTCAGGAGTGGCTTGATTCTCTCCGCTATGTGCTGGAGAGCAGGGGGGTTGATCGCGCCACCTATTTGCTGCATGCCATTGAGCAAGAGGCGTATCGCCTGGGTGTGCAGATTCCTTTTGTTGTGACCACTCCGTATATCAATACCATTCCAACTGATCGGCAGCCAGCGTTTCCCGGCAACCGTGAATTAGAGCGACGAATCAAAAGTATTATTCGTTGGAACGCTATGGCAATGGTGGTTCGAGCGAATCGTGAGGACAAGAGTATTGGGGGGCATATTTCAACGTATGCCTCAGCAGCAACGCTTTATGAAGTTGCCTTGAATCACTTTATTCGTGGTCGTAGCGATGACTATTCTGGTGACCAAGTGTATTTCCAGGGGCACGCCTCTCCAGGTATCTATTCGCGTGCTTTTCTTGAAGGTCGTCTTACTGAAAAGCATCTCGAGAATTTCCGTCGTGAACTCGCGGAGGGAGGAGGGCTCTCGAGCTACCCTCATCCATGGTTGATGCCAAACTTCTGGGAATTTCCCACGGTTTCGATGGGCCTCGGCCCGATCATGGCGATCTATCAGGCTCGGTTCAATAAGTACCTTCAAGACCGTGGTATCAAGGACACAAGTCGTCAGCGGGTTTGGTGTTT
>DKOG01000060.1 GCA_002469915.1 Bacteroidetes bacterium UBA7368 | reverse complement strand
CGGGACGAGGAATCACTACGACGCGAGTCGGAGCGGCGTGAATCATCTCGACGTGAATCGCCTCTACCCCCATCGCGGGACGTTGAATCAGCGCCTCGTCCCCTTCTATTAGAATCCGAAGAGCCACCTCCAGCGGCTCCCTCTGGTCGCCGCCTTCCTCGGCCTGAATTACTACTCTGTGAAGAGGATCGCCCTTTACGCTCTCCACCATCCCTGGAGTCATGAGAGCGTTTAGCTCCTTTTGAACCACGTCGATTGTCGGTTTGAGGCTTCCGCCCTTCCTTTTTTGCTTGCGGTTTGCGAGGCAACTTCGAGATGTTTTTCCCGGACTTCACCTCAAAAAACTGAAATGAAAGGGGATCAACTTTAGAATCCTCTTCGACCTTGACACGAACACCGTATTTCAGATACCATTTGAAGGTGGTTGAAAATAATCCTTCTTTGAAATACAATGCTGTGAACGGGTGAACCACTAAGCGCACTTTACCGCCAAGTCCAGAATTCTTGAAATCAGCAATCCACTCCTCAACTTTCGAACGCAGATCTACCGGTTCAATCCTGGCGTGCCCTGCATCAACATACTGTACAGTTCCTTTATCGCGATGGGTGAGTGGGAGCTTCTCTCCACCCTCTGGAAGCGAAAATGTTTTTGTAATACTAGGTCGTAATCGCTGCCTAGTGATCTGGATGAGCCCAAAATCACTCATGGGAAGAACCTTGGTAACTGCGCGATCTTTCCTAAACTCGGTCTTGAGCGCGTCATAAACCTTACGGCGATTCCTGTCATTGCGCATGTCAATGAAGTCAACCACTATAATTCCGCCTAAATCTCTCAACCTAACCTGCTTACACAACACACGGGCAGATTCAATATTTACCCGCAGCGAATTTTCTTCCTGAGAAAGTCCGCGACCGGCACGCCCTGAGTTTACGTCAATCACATGCATCGCTTCGGTCTGCTCAATGAACAGATATCCACCCGATGGTAGATTTACGCGATCCTCAAACGCTTCTTGAACCGCGTTGGCAATTCCAACCTTTTCAAAAACGGGCTTTTCATCTTGATGATGTATCACATTATCTGCCAGTTGAGGTGCAATCGCCTGAACATATCCTTTTAAGTTTCTGTACAGACGCTGATCGTCAATTAAAATGCGATCATAATCTTCGGTAAACAGGTCTCTCATAATTGAGGAAACCATATTCACATCTTCGTGGACTACCGAAGGAGGCTTGGGCCCCGTGTGCATTTTCTGCTCAAGCTTTTTCCACTTATCGATCAGAAGATTCAGATCTGTGTCCAATGCCTTTGCACTTCGCCCGTCTGCAACGGTTCGAACGATAACGCCAAACCCTTCAGGCAAAAGACTTTTTGCCAGAGCCCGCAAACGACGGCGTTCTTTAAAAGACATGATCTTCTTGGAAACAGCCACATAATTGGCCATCGGCACCAAGACCAAGAATCTTCCAGCAAGAGAGATATCCGTCGTGATCCGACTGCCCTTATTGGCAATCGGCTCCTTACTGATTTTGACCAAAATCGGCTGATCCTTCTTGAGAAAAGTCGTGGGGTCTACCATAGGCACGTCATCCGAACCGCCGCGAGAATCATGCGAGGAGTCGCGTCGGCCGTGTTGGCGCTGCTGAGCAGACTTTCGCTTGTCTCTGCTTTTCTCGTCAGCTACGTGATGATGGTCGCCGGAAGAGCTGCCGTTTCCTCGGCCTCGTCGGTCTTGAGAACCGCTAGGGTGTCGCCGCTTCTTTTTGGCCGGTTTGGTGGTATAGTTCCCCTCGAACTTGCCGATGACAGGACGATCAGTACCTGCGTACCGCATCCAGTCTTCTACATTTTCAATCAGATCGGAAAAATGCAGGAATGCATCCTGCTTCTGCCCAATATCTACAAACGCCGCTTGGATACTCGGCATGATCCGTCGGACCCTGCCAAGAAAAATATTCCCAATGGTGCGTTCGTGCTCCTGATTTTCGATAAAAAGCTCCGCAAGATCACCGTTCTCAACGATGGCGATCCGGGTCTGCTCTCCTTTGTTAACAACAATTTCTTTCGACATAAACGATTGTCGGGCAGAAACGGTTTTTCCATCATGTACCGATGGCGGAAGGAATGAATTCTTAGAGCGTGAAATGTCCCAGTTAGATGGACTTGTTGGCCGAAAATAGTCTGACCAATCCGTAACGGAATTTCTTGATTTCCTTCCAGTGGCACGCCTTTGATGAAGGTCGTTCTGCAATACTGGATAAACTGTGATAGGAAGGTCGATGCATTTTGAATTCCGAATCCGGACGATTCAATTTGCATCTGGGGTTCCATTCGGCTTGTAAATCTGGCGATTCCTTGCATGTCAATCATCCACGTCACGATCATGGCCGTGAGTTTGGATACAAAAATTGACAAGGGTGATAACATCAAAGCTTAGACTTGACGTCGCTGAAACGACAGAGCGAACGGGCATGCGGTTTAAATCAAGGTTGATCCTTGATTTAAATTCTATAGTCACTGCCGTTATTCTCTCGAGAGGGGAAAATGATCCCCGGTGAGGTATAAGGTGACCGGATGGTTCCTATTGTCTCCCAACTAGGTGTCTTCATTCTAATCTGTTTTTTATGTTGGGTCCATGAGTAAATCACAGAACAAGTCAGCTACCCCTTCTCGTGGCCTTGAAGGAGTCATCGCCCTAGACACTGCCATATGCGATATTGACGGAACGATAGGACGCTTGGTGTACAGCGGCTACGACATCAGAGACCTAGCCCGAAACACGAGTTTTGAGGAGGTAGCCTACCTCCTCTGGAATGGTGCTTTACCCGAGTCCCATCAATTAGAACACCTGAAAAGGTCGTTAGATACGGAGCGCACTTTGCCTCCGATGGTGAAAGATGTTCTAGCAATGACGCCTGAGGATGCCAATCCAATGGCGGTTCTTCGAACGGCTGTATCCGCTCTCGCGCTATTCGACGGTGAAGCCGATGATGCCGCTCCGGCCGCGAATTACAGAAAATCCGTTCGCCTTACTGCGCGAATTCCCACGATACTCGCCCATTTTGATCGCGTGCGAAATGGACTGGACCCGCAGCACCCTCTTCGAGACCGATCTACCGCTGCCAATTTCTTGTACATGCTACACGGAAAAGAACCCTCTGAGGCAGCAGAAAAGGCATTCGACGCTTGTCTCGTTCTACATGCTGAACATGGCTTAAATGCATCAACATTTGCTGGGAGAGTGATCGGTGCAACGTTGACGGACATGTATTCTGCCATTTCGGGAGCCATCGGAGCGCTAAAAGGCCCTTTGCATGGTGGGGCCAATATTGCCGTGATGGAGATGCTTTTTAAAATAGATCGAAGTGGTGCCGACCCCCGGCAATGGGTGAAGGAAAAGTTAGCCCGTAAGGAACGCATTATGGGTTTTGGCCATCGTGTCTATAAAACGATTGATCCGCGTGCCACGATTTTAAAGGAGATGATGGACCAAATGTCAGCCTCTGACGGATCTAGAAAGTGGTACGACATGAGCCTTCAAATCAAAGAAGTGGTCGAAAAGGAAAAAGGACTTTATCCCAATGTGGACTTCTTTTCAGCTTCCGTATACGGCACGTTGGGAATCCCCATGGACCTCTTCACGCCGATTTTTGCAATGGCAAGGATCACAGGCTGGACAGCGCACCTTCTCGAACAATGGAAGGAAAATCGTTTGATTCGGCCCCGCGCCGCATACGCTGGTCCTGCCGATCGGTCTACAAGCAGCTGACACGCGTACTCATCGTTATCAAGCCGTTTGTCTACTGAGTGCTCCGCTTGTATCAAATATTACGGAATGTGCATTTGATTCAAGTCTTCAAGCCACTTCATTAGTACCTTATGGTCGCAAAAGGGTTTTTCCCTCTTTCTTTTAGAAAACTCTCCGGTGTGAGACGCTTTTATGACTTCTAGAAATCCACTCCGCTCGCCCGTCGGCAAGAAGCTAATCACAGGAATTACGGGTCTTCTCTTGACCGGATTTGTGATTGTTCACATGGTCGGCAATTTGGCTATGTTTTCAGGAAGCGAAGCATATAATGAATATGCTCACTTTCTTATGAGCCTCGGCCCAGTCCTCTACCTATTCGAGTTTGGACTCGTTGCGTTTTTTGTATTCCATATCGTCAACGGCATCCAAATCGCGATCGGCAAACGGAGAGCTCGCCCGGTAGCGTACGACACGTACAAGTCAGCGGGAGGGATGAGTCGGCAGACATCTAGCTCTCGGAGTATGATTATTACCGGCGTTGTCATGGCCGTCTTCCTTGTGCTTCACATTGCTTCGTTCAAATTTGGCCCCGGCGGCCCAGGAAATGCTGACGCAGCCTACATGACCTCCATAGACGGGGTCGAAATGCGAGATTTAGCCAAGCTGGTGGAGGAAAAGTTCTCCACTCCTCTGTACGCCTTTGGTTACACGGCTGTAATGCTTTTGCTGGTCATTCACCTCAGGCACGGTATCTGGAGCGCGCTACAGTCTTTGGGCGCTATGCGTCCTTCGCTGACCCCTGCTGTGTACACGATTGGATCTTTGATTGGCGTTTTAATCGGACTTGGCTTCATCGCACTGCCCATGGCCATCTATTTCAACCTTCTTTAGCCCACCCGGGTAGTTTTAACCCTTCGAATTATGTCAACGGTTCTCGACTCAAAAATTCCCGAAGGCCCGCTACAAGAAAAGTGGGACAACTATAAAAATAAAATTAAACTGGTTAATCCAGCCAATAAGCGGAAGCACTCTGTTATCGTTGTTGGTACGGGTCTGGCCGGAGGCTCAGCAGCGTCTACATTAGCTGAGTTGGGTTACCACGTCAAAAGCTTCTGTATTTCGGATTCTCCCAGACGCGCTCACTCGATTGCAGCGCAGGGCGGTATTAATGCAGCAAAAAATTATCCGAATGATGGGGACACCGTTTGGAGACTGTTCTACGACACGGTAAAAGGCGGGGACTATCGGTCTCGCGAGGCAAATGTGCATCGCTTGGCGCAAATAGCCAATAATATTATCGATCAATGCGTTGCTCAGGGGGTTCCTTTTGCACGTGAATATGGCGGGCTCCTGGATAATCGCTCTTTTGGAGGAGCTCAGGTCTCTCGGACCTTTTACGCTCGAGGCCAGACGGGACAGCAGCTTCTGTTGGGCGCCTATTCCTCCCTGAGTCGACAGATTGCCAAAGGAAACGTCGACATGTTTCCTCGGCAGGAGATGCTCGAACTCGTCAAAATTGATGGCCGAGCGAGAGGAATTATTACCCGCAATCTGGTAACGGGAGAAATCGAGCGCCACATCGCAGACGCGGTTCTCCTGTGTACAGGAGGCTACGGCAATGTGTACTACCTCTCAACCAATGCTATTAACTCGAACGCAACGGCGGCGTGGCGCTGTCATAAGAAAGGGGCGTATTTCGCAAATCCTTGCTTTACACAGATTCATCCCACGTGCATACCGATGTCAGGGGACTACCAGTCCAAACTAACCCTGATGTCTGAAAGTCTCAGAAACGACGGCCGCGTTTGGGTACCGAAAAAAGTGGGCGACGATCGTAATCCAAAGGATATTCCAGAAGACGAACGGGACTACTATCTAGAACGCCGATATCCAAGCTTTGGAAATCTCGTTCCTCGTGATGTGGCCTCCAGAAATGCCAAACTGGCATGCGACGACGGAAGGGGCGTCGGCGAAACAAAGCTTGCCGTCTATCTAGACTTCGAAGAGTCTATTCAACGCCTAGGTCGTGACGTCATAGAAGCCCGATATGGCAACCTTTTCGAGATGTACGAACGTATTACGGGAGAAAATCCGTACGAAATGCCGATGCGCATCTACCCGGCTGTCCACTACACAATGGGCGGATTATGGGTTGATTACGAACTTCAAAGCACGGTTCCAGGATTATTCGTGTTAGGAGAGGCAAACTTCTCGGATCACGGAGCTAACCGACTCGGTGCCTCGGCTCTAATGCAAGGATTGGCAGACGGGTATTTCGTTGCTCCCTACACGCTAGGAAATTATATCGCCAGCAACAAATTAGACGCTGCCGATACAGATCACATTGCATTCGTTGAGGCCGAAGCAGAAGCAACCGATCGCCTCAATAAATTACTCTCCATCAAGGGTACCAAAACAGTCTCCGAGTTCCATCGTGAACTGGGTAAGATTATGTGGAACTACGTGGGCATGTCGCGTACGGCGGAGGGTTTGCAAAAGGCGATTTCCGAAATAGCAGCACTGCGGGAAGACTTCTGGCAGAATGTTAAAGTTTCGGGCGAGAACTCTCATCTGAACAAGGACCTGGAATTCGCAGGTCGTGTAGCTGATTTCCTTGAGCTAGGCGAACTCATGGCTCGGGATGCACTCACCCGTGAGGAATCCTGTGGCGGACATTTCCGTGAAGAACATCAAAGCGAAGAAGGCGAAGCCAAACGTAACGATGACGACTTCACTTTTGTATCTGCCTGGCAATTCACTGAGAGTGGCCATGAGCTTAACAAGGAAGATCTGGTCTACGAAAACGTTGAACTCACTACTCGTAGTTACAAATAGGCGAGCGCCAAACCATTCTGATTATGTCACAAAGCATGAATATCAAATTGAAAGTCTGGCGCCAGGCGGGACCAAAATCTAAAGGTCAATTTGAGACCTACACCGTCCCTGAAGCCAACCCTCACATGTCCTTCCTTGAGTTACTAGACGTACTCAACGAACAGTTGATCAAAGACGGTATAGCACCTATCGAGTTTGACAACGACTGCCGCGAGGGAATCTGTGGTATGTGTGGCGTCGTCGTGGACGGCGTTGCGCACGGTCCGCAGAAACGCACAGCCTGCTGTCAGCTCCATATGCGTCATTACCGCGACGGTGACACGATTGTGATCGAGCCGTGGCGTGCAGAGGCCTTTCCAATCGTCAAAGATCTTGTTGTCGATCGTTCCGCTTTTGATCGCATTGTAGGCGCTGGCGGATACGTTTCTGTTAACGCAGGGGCAGCCCAAGATGCCAACTCACTGCCGATACCAAAGCAGAATGCTGACTTGGCTATGGATTATGCATCGTGCATCGGTTGCGGCGCCTGCGTAGCCGCCTGTCCAAATGCTTCAGCATCCTTATTTACCGCTGCCAAAATCTCGCAGTTTGCCTTACTCCCTCAGGGGGCACCCGAGAGAAAAACACGCGTCATGACTATGGTAGATCAGATGGAGGCCGAAGGATTTGGGGACTGTTCCAATCATGCTGAATGTGAAGCCGTTTGCCCAAAAGGTATCTCTATTTCGTCTATCGCGATGATGCGACGCGAGTACATGAAAGCTATGCTGGGATAAATCGTCCTGAACGATAACCCTGGTGCATGTAGCAACGGCATTGAACATCGTCCACCGTTATGGCTAGAAGTCTTCAAGACCGTCTGGGGAGCACTGTCGCATTCTTCGTGGCTATCCTCTTCAATTTCTTGGCGAATGCCCTTCCGTTAGGAGGCCAAACAACCGGTGAAATATCAGATAGATATGAGTCCTTGTTTACACCGGCAGGCTTTACGTTTGCCATTTGGGGAATCATCTATCTCGGACTGACGGCATTCATTGTCCGACAATGGTTTGTGCGTGCTTCGGACCCATATGCCTTATCGAAGATTAAGACGCCTTTCCTTGTGAATTGCTTAGCCAATGCCGGCTGGATTGTAGCCTGGCATTACGATCAATTATTCCTGTCTATGGGGATCATGTTGGTTATACTCTGGACGTTAATTCAGATCAACACTCTCATTAGCCGCGATGCTTCACTTCGAGGAGGCACCGATTATGTTCTCATCGCGTTGCCATTTAGTATTTATTTTGGCTGGATCAGCGTAGCGACCATCGCTAACGTGAGCGTTATTCAGTCTGCCTACGGATGGAACGATGTTCTGCTTTCAGAACAAACCTGGACCATTCTGAAATTGTTAATTGCCTCCTATTAGGTCCTTTATCGTTCGGTTTGATAAAATCACTGACATTCAAGATTCGTCCATTGCCATCGGCAAGAAGGTTATTCCCATTGGTGCATCGTTCAAAGAAGCCTTGATGAGACGCATCGATATGCTGTAGCTCCTTGATCCCGAGAGTATTCAAGGCCTCTACCATCTGAAAAATCGGTTTTTGAGGTACAACTAACCCACCAGTAATAGGGTGATAGGTGTGTTTTTTCGATTTCCATTTGACTAAATCCAATCATATGATCGAGATTGGGAGCTGAATCAACCCCCGATCCTCATGTCTAGATGCGTCTTTTTGCCTGCGATTCTGATCCTATTTCTCCTCGTTCCTCACCAAGTTGAAGCGCAATCCGGTTCTTTCGGAAATGCAGTCGTTCTAGATCAGAATGAACTCCTTGTGGGAGAACCCAACACGATGTTTAGGGAGGGATCTGTCTATGTCTATAAACAAGAAAGTGGAGTTTGGGAACTCGTTCAACGCCTGACTGCTCCGAATGCTGAGCGCGCAGACGGATTTGGAACCGTCCTCGCTCGAACTGGAAACACGGTCTTCGTTGGTCAACGAAACGGACCCGTACACGTTTTCAATAAAGGAGAAAATGGATGGCACTCCGAAGGTAGTATTGAGGGAAAAGGCACATTAGGGATTGATCCCGGTTGCAACCAGTACGGATACTGCGGAACTGACTTTGGGATTGCCTTAGCTGCTGCTGGTGATTGGTTGTTTGTGGGATCACCGGGTGCACTTCCCGCCCGAAGCCGACGCACTGAAGAAGAAGTCATCTTGCCAAAGGGCGTTGTATTTGCATACTTCAAGGGAGCCGATGGGCAGTGGACAGAGCACTCGAGTCTCGCGCTATCCAATGGAAATGATGGGGACCGCTTTGGTGCTACGATTCATATTGAAAACGGGCAAGCCCTCATAGGTGCACCGCGATGGGACGATGAAGCATCTGGATTGGAAGATGTAGGGCAAGTAACGCGGTTCAAACTCCAAGACGATACGTGGATCGAAGACACTCATCTTCATGCTAAGCCTCACCCTGCTGCTCATTTTGGAAGTGAGATTGCCATGGGGGACAATCAACTATTGATTGGGGCTCCTGGTATGAATGAAAGCCAAGGAGCTGTTTTTCACTACACGCGTCCTGCTATCGGGGATAACTGGACGCTCACAGACAGCATCGCCTTAGACCAGGGTCAGGAAGGTGACCGCTTTGGCAGTGGACTTGACTTCTCTGGCTCTGAAGTATGGATCGGCGCGCCAACTCTACGCGAAAACCTGACCGGTTCAACTTGGGTGTTCAGTACCCATCCAGACGGTTCGCTTACTGATAGTCCTAGAAAAATTGAATTAAAGAACACGGTTGAGCGGGACGCATTTGGACAGTCTATCGTTGCGCGCGATGGAGTTGTAGCTGTGATGTCGCCGGGTATGCATCACCAATCAGGTGCCGTGTTCATGTACTCCGAGCAGACACCCGAAGGTCAACTGCTCGTCGGCCCTCCAGATGCTTTAGGAGCGATTTTGGGTGAAAAAAAGGAATGTATTGATGGGAAAATTGGGCCTTTCTCCTGCGATGAGGTTGAACTCTTAGCCTACCTCCCCAATTCGATTCTACGCGCACCCGAGAATGCAAGGGGCGTTCGAACAAATGACAATTGGGGCTGGACCGACCCTGAAACCAAGCGCGAATATGCTCTTGTTGGCAGAAACGATGGAACGTCCTTCATAGATATAACCAATCCATCCATGCCCGTCTTGATTGGTGACCTACCCAAACCTTGGGGAACGCCTCCGTCGCAGCTTTGGCGCGACATCAAAACATACAAGGATCACGCATTCATCGTTGCCGATGGAGCAGGTGATCATGGCATGCAGGTCTTCGACCTCTCACGCTTAAGGGAAGTCACGGACATTCCGGCCTTGTTTGAACCCGACCTCCACTATACGGACATCGCCAGCTCCCACAATATCATTATCAATGAAGTAACCGGGTATGCCTACACCGTCGATGGCCCGACTTGTGGCGGAGGTTTATATATGATGGATATTGCTGACCCGCTGAATCCAATATTTAAGGGATGCTCAAAAGGTGGAGAGAACGGTACACATGATGCTCAGTGCGTCACCTACAACGGACCGGACCAGCGCTATACTGGAAATGAGTTGTGCCTGAATTCAAACGGTGCTTATTTCGAGATCATGGACGTGACGGACAAAGCGAATCCCCAGACGATTTCAACCGCATCGTCTCCCAATGCAGGGTATATCCACCAAGGTTGGTTGACCGATGACCATAAGTACTTCTACCAAGACGATGAGGCAGACCTCGTGCGAGGCAGCGTGGAAACGACTCGGACCTTAGTCTGGGATTTGACGGACCTTGAAGACCCCATCCTAATCAATGAGTTTATGGGCACCATGCCCGCGAGCGCGCACAACCTATACCTGAAGGACGGCTTTGCTTACCAAGCAAACTACCGGTACGGCATGCACGTTTTGGACATCACAGATCCAGAAAATCCTGTAGAAGCTGGATTTTTTGACACCTCACCCTATCTAGAAGGACCTGGGTTCAGTGGAGCCTGGAGCACCTATCCTTTCTTCGAAAGTGGAACAGTTCTGGTAACTAGCCTGCAAGAGGGCGCTTTTCTACTCCGTAAAAAGAAAGACGCTTTCTAGACTATTCCTACTCTACAGCGTGTATTTAATACCCCCATTGATAATAAATCCGTCCATGGGGGCCCAAATATCATCAAAACGAGGGTTTTGGCGCGTTCCCAGGACGACAGGAGCATAGTTGCTTTGCATCGTGTCCAGGAAGTTTTCAAAATTCAGAAAGAGGCTGGATTTGCCGAGTCGCCTTTCTGCCATCACGCCTAGAATCCAAAAGCCATCGGAATCGGAGCCATCCATGAGTCGCTGCTGTCCGGTGTAGTACGCTTCGAGACCGATGCGGCCTTTTCCATGCTTTTCGTATACCAAAACGGTATAGGTCTTATGCTGAGGTGTTAATGGTAATGAAACTGACCCTGTTTCAAATCCAGTTCGTGCGCTCAAGTTGACGTATCCCAGGAAAAGCTTGAAGTCACTAAGGGCAAACTTGGCGTTCGTTTCGAATGCCCGCGTTTGAATTTCCCCATCTGCATTCTCGTACGAAAGTGACCCATCGGGTTGGCCGGCAATCGTCTCAAAAACGGGGATGAGCGGACGCTGCAAGTCGGTGAAATAAAACGCTTGGTTAAATGATACAGCCAGTCGGTCGAACAACAACGTTCTGTAGTTAACGTCAATGCTCCCGCCGCGGGATGTCTCGGCTTGCGCAGTCGATGAAAGTGGAATCACGTTGCGAAAAGCACGCTCCTCGGACGGTTCAAGAAATACAGTTGGTGCCTTGTACCCAAGCCCCGCCCCTATTCGTGCACTCAGTTTGTCAGAAACTCGATACAGAATAGAGGCTTTGGGAAGAACGAAGGACCCAAACGTATTGTGACGATCTACTCGAACACCCGCCTCCACAACCGCCCTCTCTGAATAATCCCACGTATCTTGGGCAAACAAACCGGCACTGGTGTAGGTGTAATCCCGTTTCGAGCCAGCTGGCCCTACGTCCTCCCGGAAGGCATCACTACGCAAATCGAGACCAATGCTAATCTGATGCGGTCCTCGAGTCATTAAGGCAGATGCTTCCGAGTACGAGGCTATCTGTTGCCCTTCAAATCTATAGTCTGGCACTTCAATAGAGCGGTCGAACAGGCTAACACTATTTTTGATAGTGATACCCAAATCCTGCGTCAGCTGGTGATCCATCCTAGCTTGAGAGGAAAGTCGCTTAGAAGTATTCGTTTCAAAAAACGTACGATTTGCACTAACCCCATTGTTCAAGACCTGAATATCTCCTCCTTCCCGCTCTTCAATCGTAGCGGACACCCCAAATGAATAGATCGTCTTGCTCGAGGGATAAAAGAAGACCTTCGGATTGAGCGTAAGTCGACGCGTCTCTGGTAAATTCGAAAACGCATCATCATCGGGATCGTACGCTTTTTGCGTATTGGCCGATACTAGAACGGTTGTACCTATCCGTTCATTTCGGGCTCGATAAAACCCACCCAGGTCCATACCCCCCGCAGTGGTCAAATTAGAGAGGAGTGATAATTCAGGTTCAGCTGAAGGTCCCTTTGATACCAAATTGACTAGGCCGGCAATAGCATCTCCCCCATAAAATGTAGAGGATGGTCCCTTAATGATCTCAACCTGCCGTAAGTCCAGCGGCGGTACCTGAAGCAGAGACAAACCACCTGAAAATCCTCCATACAATGGAAAACCGTCTTTCAAGATCTGAGTATACCTTCCATCCAGTCCTTGTATCCGAATGGAAGCCCCGCCAGAAACAGCGGATGTCTGCTGCACGGTAATGCCCGGAGACTCATTAAGCAGCATGGAGATATTTGACGGCTCCATGGAAATTTTTTCTTCGATCTCCTCACCCGCAATCGTTTCAATTCGAGTCGCTTGATCAGCAATGGTTCGACTTGTTCGGGTTGCGGTCACCGCTATTTCTTCCAACTCATCATGTGCCTCTTCTAGTAGAACAAGAAACACTTCGTCCCTATCCGCTAAAGGAAACGTAAGCGTGAGCCGTACTTGCTCAAATCCGATAAATGAAAACTGAAATGTCTGTTCACCTGACGGAATCCCTGAAATAGACACCTTTCCCTCTGAATCCGTTGCGGCTCCTATCGACGACCCCTCCAGACTCACATTAACTCCACTTATGGCGTACCCTTCATGGGCATCCTGCACGAGCGCCCGAAACACATGCCGTGTTTCTTGGGCTTCGACCCGCATGGGCATAATCAGGATAAAAACGAATGCGGTGATCACATTAAACCAACGTAAAGAGGCCATAAAGCGTAATATTGTTGATAGGCAAAACGGATACTCCGACGGATTTGATCTGCGCACCCTGATGTCGGGAAAAAATACCTCGTAAACGTTCTCAAAACTTACGAAATCGTTCTTCGCCGACGAGGACTAAAACTACGCCCTCACCGTAACACGCCAAGCGAGATGGTTCGCACTGAATTCGATCCCGAAAAGGAAAGGATGCTTATCTTTCATTTTGCTTTCTAGTCATCAACCTTGACCTCCTTTGACGCATCAATCTGCCCAAACGGCCTCTTCAAAACGCTCTAATTCGAAATGGATTTCGCGTATTTCACTCGTGCTGTTTTGCATTGGGGTACTACCTGCTCAGGGCCAAATCCAGCAAGCGGATACGACGATTGCTCTTTCCGAAATTCAGATCGGTGCACTCCGCGCGAGTGGGCAATCTATCAATGCTCCGTATGCGTCTTCGCTCTTGTTTAGACCGTTGCAAGTGGTAGCCTTCCAACCCGGCTTGTCGCTTCAGAGCGTTTTGAAGACACTTCCCGGCGTTTGGATCAATAACAGAGGACATTTCGCCCTAGGAGAACGTCTCATTATTCGAGGCATGGGGTGGCGATCCGCCTTTGGTGTTCGAGGCGTTCAGGTACTACTAGATGGTATCCCGCTTACACTGCCCGACGGACAAGGGATGCTGGATATTATCGATCCGGCCTTCATCAGACAGGCCGAAGTCGTTCGAGGCCCGTCGTCCACTTTTTGGGGTAACGGTAGCGGGGGCGTTCTGATGCTATCCACGCATGCTTTTCAAGATTCAAGTTCATTTGGGATACGAGCCATGACGGGAAGTTATGGAACACGTCAAGGCTCGGCTGAAATCGCTGTTCCCCTTGGCCGCCATCGGCTTCAGGGATATCTATCACGCGTTCAGCAAGAAGGCTACCGGGACTACTCAGAAGGGTCATTTATTCGTTCCGGGATCAATGCGTTAGTGGATCTAGGCCCCACTTCTCAACTCCGCCTTATGGCCGCTTTAGCTGTGCAGGACACCGAGTCTCCTGGCTCTCTCACAACTGCCCAAATTGGAACGAATCGGCGCGGGGCAAATGCGCGAAATGTCAGTACGCGTGCCGGAAAAGAGAGCCAGCAGATCCAAGTGGGTGCGACACTTTTTAAACAGACTCGATCCGGATTATTATCTGTTACTGCCTACGGGATTTCCAGAATGCTGGATAATCCATTGTCGTTTACCTTCATCGACCTTGATCGGCAGGTCGCTGGTACTCGAATCCAGTTGGAACGCGAAGAAGAAACGTGGAGATGGGGGGTTGGAATAGATGCTGCCCTTCAGTCTGATAAGCGGCGCAACGTATCTAATGAACAAGGATTTCCAGGTTCAGACATAGAAGTGGATCAACAGGAGAACGTGCGAAACGTCTCTGCTTTTGCCACCGCTCAAGTTCAACTTTCGCCGAGGATACGTGTCTCAGGATCCGGCAGAATCGATGGTATTCGCTTTTCCTTGGACGATCATATTCCGGGAAATGAAACCCTTTCGGGTGATCGATCCTTTTCGGCCTTTAGTCCCTCCCTTGGGCTAACGTATGAATGGGAATCGGTCCAACTTTACACCAATGCTTCGACTGCTTTTGAAACACCCACCACGACAGAGCTAGTGAATCAGCCGACCGGAGGTGCCGGGCTAAATGACGACGTTGGGGCTCAAAAAACGCGTGGAATTGAACTCGGAGCGCGTGGCAAAAAGGGAGCCGCATCGTTCGATGTTGCTGCCTTTTCAATGCAAATCACCGATCGACTGTTACCCTTTCAAGATGAAGATGGTCGAACCTATTATCGAAATGCCGGTCGTAACACTCATCGGGGCATAGAAATCGGATTGAACCATGCGCTCGGATCCGCATCAGCCTTCCAAATGGCTTACACGGGAAGTGATTTTGTATTTAGTGATACCCAACTCAGTACTACAGCGCTTGGTGGCAACCGTATTCCGGGAATTCCAGTACACCACCTCCAGGCTGCACTCAGCTCAATGTACTCGGGCTTCACCGGAGAGCTTTCAGTTGAATGGGTGTCAGACATGTATTCAGATAACGAAAACGAAACATCAAATGACGGTTATGTTGTACTGGATTTAAATATGGGGTATACATCCTTGTACGTCCAAGGTGTTCATGTATGGCCTTTTTTACATGTCTCCAACCTACTCGATGCGCAGTATATCGGCTCATTGGTTATTAATGCTTTTGGCGGTCGTTATTTTGAGCCGTCACCTGGTCGAACCCTTCAATTTGGAGTCAGAGTCGACTTCTAGCCCTTTGACATGCCTAAATCGTACCAAAGCGGCAAACGTTCATCGATTATGGCCTAGCAACTTGGAATTCGCTTGGTGTGCCGAGATATTAGTCATGGTCTCCATCCAATTACTATCCATGAGGCATTGACGGCATCGTCACCGAACACGAATGACAAGATCAAAATTGATTGTACTGCTTGCCCTATTCGTCGTTGCTGGCTGCACGACAGGTGGTGAGGTTGCCAACGAAGCCAATTATGTGCGTGGTGATTTGATCACCTTTACGGGCACTGAAACGAGTCCAAATGGTGCCTGGTGTTGGTTTCAGGATGAACGTGTGATTGTTGACGCGAGTCATTCTGAACATCCTGTCTTGTTATTTACATCGATTTCTGCATCGATTTCAGATTCTACCGAACAAGGAGACTTGGATTTGCATTGGTATGGGCTAAACGACGGCCGAGTGGGGATGGTTGAACTGTATGATCGCTTGGGGCAGGATGATCACAATGTGGCGGCCTTATTCCAGATGGAAAACGATCAAGTCATGGCCCTCTTTGCTCGTCACGGTTCAGACAACCTTGCCTACATGCGACTTTCTGAGCCCAACGACGCGAGTCAATGGGGACCTGAAGTGGTCTACGAAGAAGAGGCCGGTGTAACGTACAGTAACCTACTCACGGCTGGAGAAGGCGTGAGCAAACGACTGTTTAACTTTGCTCGAACGCGCGGTTGGAATCCAAATTTTACGGTCTACAACGCGGACTCTAATGTATGGCTCTACGGCGGACGCTTGCTAAAGAGCGAAGGACGGCCTTACATGAAATACCATGGTAACGCCGACGGGTCCAAGATCCATGTAGTTGCAACCGACCAGCATCCACGCGACTTTGATAATTCCATCTATCACGGGATAATGGACGGACAGGCATTGTACGATTCCTACGGGAATGTGCTCGATCGCGATTTGAGTGATCAAGATGCTGTTCAACCAAAGGCGCTGACCGAAGTCTTTAAAGGAGATGCGGACAATGTGGCATGGATGGCTGACGTGGCCGTGGATGAAAACGACCAACCCGTTATCGCCTTTTCAGTACAGAAGGACGGTCGCGACTTACCCCCGAAGCAAGGTGGATTGGATCATCGCTATCATCTGGCTCGACTAACCGATGCAGGCTGGAAGCAGGCTGAAATCGCTTATGCCGGTGAACGCCTCTATTCGTTCGAAGATGATTATACAGGACTCGTTGCCATTGATCCGCAGGATGTGAACCACGTGGTGATTTCCACCAATGCTCACCCCCTAACGGGTGATCCACTCATGAGTAGTGCAGACCAAAAACGGCACTATGAATTGTTCGAAGGTGTATCCACGGATGATGGTGGGACCTTTACGTGGACTCCGTTAACATCAAACTCACTCGAAGACAACATTCGCCCTATTATTCCCTCCTGGGATGCGCCTCAGCGCGTGGTGCTCTGGCTGAGAGGTACTTATTCCTCGTATACCGATTTTGATACGCAGGTTGTAGGAGTCATTCAATCCCGATAGCCGTGCTAAACCTATGCCTTTTTCTGTTAAAGCAATCGACTCAAGGACGTTCTTCTCTCAGGCAATCGTCTCGCAGATAATCCTAGTACTCGGCCTCTTGGTCTGTATGGGAGGTTGTTCATCGAGTACAGACGGCGCAGATCCCGCAGATCCCATAGATCCCTTCGAGATTATCCAGCCGAAAAAGTGGGCCTTCGAAGACTCGACCTTGTGGAAACACGAAAATGGCGTGCTCCACCTGACCCAATCCGGGAAATACACAGGACCTATTCGCCGCCCTGGTGCGGTAGCCCTAGTCGAGAATACGCACGACTTGAGCGACTTCTATCTCTCGGCATTCGTCAAGTCCACTCAGGATACATCCGTTGTCGGTAGGGATATAATCGTAGTGTTTGGCTATCGCTCACCCCAAGAGTTTTACTATGCTCATTTGTCTAATGACAATACGGTAATGCCTCATAATGGCATTTTCATTGTTAATCAAAGCGATCGTCGTAGGATTGACGACCAGGGAATGGACGATCCGCCTGAAGGGAGGCTAATAGACACCGAATGGCATCAGATCAGAATAGACAGGAGTTCGGCAACCGGGAGCATTCAGGTATATCTAGATGACATGCGCACCCCGCTCATGACGGCAACGGATACCACGTTTCTCTCTGGCTCCGCAGGATTCGGATCATTCGATGATACAGGGGCCATTCGTGATATTCGTCTAGTTGCAGGATCAGGCCCCATCATCGATCCTGTGTCGGCCCCTATCGTGGATGGAAGTCTCACCTTTCAATTAGAATACTTCGCTACGATTCCAGCAAGTGGTACGACGGGCGGTCCGCTTGCTCGAATTAATTACTTGGGACACGCGAACGATGAATCGGAGCGACTTTTTGTGAACGACCTTCAGGGCAAAATGTATGTCATTGAGGCTCGAGAGGTCACGGAATACCTAAATATTCGTGCCCAGACCGCTGACTTTATGGATTCACCAGGGCTCGGTAGTGGATTCGGCTTTTTCGCATTCCACCCTGACTTTGCAGAAAACGGCAAATTATACACGATACATACTGAGGGCGGCGAAGCGCTCACCAGCAAGACACCAGATTATTCAAACGGTCCCGGAGATGTCGTTCACGGTGTTTTGCTAGAATGGACGACCACCCAGCCCACGGTTTCGCCCTTTTCGGGGTCCAAGCGAGAACTCCTCCGATTAGGATTCCCGTCGCCCTTACACGGCATGCAACAAATGGCATTTGATCCAAATGCAAAACAAGGCGATGAAGACTTTGGGCTCCTCTATATAGCAGTGGGAGACGGTGAAATACCCGGTAACCAGACCGAAAACGCGCAATCAATACGTGCTCACAACGGGAAAATATGGCGCATAGATCCGTTGGGAGACGATAGTCCCAATGGCCAATACGGCATCCCTGCGTTTAACCCGTTCGCTCAACAGTCGGACGCGTTGGGTGAAATATGGGCTTTGGGATTGCGCAATCCTCATCGATTCAGTTGGGATCCTCTAACTAGAAATATGTATTTCGGACATATTGGAGAGGCGCAGGTAGAT
>DKOG01000182.1 GCA_002469915.1 Bacteroidetes bacterium UBA7368 | reverse complement strand
CTCTACCAACTGAGCTACATCGGCCTGCGTCGCCCCGGATTAGCCGGGATCTTGGCAAGGGCGCAAAGTTACGCCTATGCTTCGCCTCAGTCAAGAATATGTACGAACCCAAACGGCCCTTGAAGGGGCCGTTTGGGTTCAACTCACCGTTTATTCATCAGGTCTGAGGATAATCGATTCTATTCAGGCGGCAATTCCCATCTGAACAGCATCACCACTTGTATTTACTACCGTTACAGGGCAATGCGCAGATCGCAGGATTTTTTCGGAGACACTGCCGAGCATCATGCGCTCGAACCCAGCTCTTCCGTGCGATCCAATTACGATCAAGTCGATATCATTTAGGTCAGCAAAAGTCGCAATTTCTCGCGCTGGATGACCAGAAATGGTGCACCAATCAGAGGTAATACCCGCACCTTGTAGTTCACTGACCATCGCTTTTAGTTTCTTCTCAGAACTCGTGCGCATATTCGCTTCAATCTGTTTGATAGGATCGACCGCAAATCCATAGAACGGATAGAAGTCGACACCTATCACATGAACTAGCGTGAGTGAAGCACCATAGTGCTCTGCAAACATACTAGCGACACCCAGAACCTGTTTAGATCGTTCAGAGAAGTCAATGGGTACAGCAATTTTGTCAATAATAGGAAGGGGCCAAGACTTCTTCATATTTCGAACGGTGAACACCGGGCAAGGTGAACGTCGAACAACTTCCTCAGTGACACTTCCCAGCAACAATGGTCGAGGTCCACGACGCCCATGAGTACCCATTACAATGAAATCAATTTCAGCCTCTTTCGCATACTCAACGATTACGTCAGCCGCTGGTTTAGAGGGTATTCCCGGCAAGACCACTCGGCGAATAGGCGGTAGATCATCCCCAAATTCTTCGAGAGCGGCCTTCATTTCTAGCAAGCTTTGATCTCTGGCCATATCAAAGATTTCTGTCGGAAAGTCGGGAATTATGATGGTAGGGAGCTCAGCTACGTTTAGAACGTGTAGATCCCCTTCAAATTTGCGAGTTAAATACAATCCGTGCTCGAGCGCTAACTCAGCTCCTTCTGAATAGTCTGTTGGGACCAGCACTTTGAAGCGTTTCATCGACTTGCCCCAGGGCCTCGCCCTTTTGGTTATACATGCCTGCCTCTTACCAACTACGAACGAGGTATTCGATTCTTTGACAGAAAATGTCCACACGGTTTGTCGTGTAAAGCAGACAAGTTTCAGGGTATATTCCCTACACGAAATCGACTTTACATACTTGATCTCATCACCCAACCAACCTCCTCTTCCCGGCTATGCAGACTCTTCGAGAACGCCTTTCCCGCATTACAGACCTAGGCCACGCAGCTGCCATTTTGGAGTGGGATCAAGAAACGTATATGCCTGCGGGCGCGGCCGAAGGCCGCGCCCGCCAGATTGCCACCTTGCGATCCTTGGCTCACGACATCCTCATATCTGAGGAAACAGGAACGCTCCTTGAACAGGCTGCTCCAGAATCAGCGATCGATGCAGATCTCGTGCGCGTAACAAAGAAAGACTACGACAAAGCTACACGCGTGCCCTCTTCTCTAATCGCAGAACTGGCCGAAGCTTCAGGTCTATCGAAAGGTGCCTGGCAAGAGGCGCGTGAAAATGACGAGTTCAGCAAATTTGCACCTCATCTGAGTAAAATTGTCGATCTCACCATCCAACATGCGGAAGCCCTCGGATACGAGGAGTCGCCTTACGATGCCCTGCTAGATCAATACGAAGAAGGCATGACGGCTGCTGAGGTCACACGTGTATTCAGCGAACTCAAAGCAGATCTGATCCCACTCGTGTCAAGGATCGCTGAATCCCCCGCTACCTGCGACGGAATCGTGCATCGGGAATTCCCTCGGGACACTCAGTGGAAGCTCGGAATGCAGGTCATTGAGAAAATGGGTTACAACACCCACTACGGTAGACAGGATTTTTCGACCCACCCTTTCTCAACTGCATTTTCCATTACCGATGTCCGAATCACGACACGAATGGAGGATCGGTTTTTTAATCCGGGTTTTTTCGGGACCCTACACGAGGCGGGACACGCGATGTACGAACAAGGCATCGACATGGCCCTCGAAGGCTCCCCGCTTGCAGACGGCACTTCGCTGGGAATGCATGAATCCCAATCCAGAATGTGGGAAAACCTGATTGGAAGATCTCGACCCTTTTGGGACTATTGTTTTCCTCATGCTCGTAAAGCTTTTCCCGATGCTCTCGGATCTGAAACCACGGACACGTTTTACAAAGCTATCAATACGGTATTCCCTTCTCTTATTCGAGTAGAAGCCGATGAGGTCACCTACAACCTCCATATCATGCTCCGGTTTGAACTGGAACAGGATATGATTGCCGGAAAAATTCGTATTCAGGATCTGCCTGAGGAGTGGAACGACCGCATGGAAAGCTGGCTAGGAGTGCGGCCATCCAAAGATTCAGATGGTGTACTGCAAGATATTCATTGGTCTCTGGGAGCCATAGGTTATTTCCCAACCTATGCGTTGGGTAATTTGATGTCGACCCAACTGTTCAATGCGGCAAAAAAAGCGATTCCAGACCTTGACGCAAAAACTTCCCAAGGTGATTTCAGCGCTTTACTTGATTGGCTCCGTACGAATGTCCATCAACACGGCAGACGAAAAACAGCTGGACAAATCCTTTTAGACGCTACAGGATCTGAATTATCGTCAGAATCATGGATGCACTATGCCCAATCAAAATTTGGAGAACTGTACGGATTCTGATGACGTAAGAAAGGATGTGGGGGGACACTACGCACGGTGTAGGTACACCCTTACATTTCTAAAAAAAAGAAGGCTTTTATTAATATCAGAGGGTACGCCCTCTAGAGTCAACATTTCAAAACTCTAGGCACATCGAAATATGGCAATCAACGTCGAATTACACCTAGATCACTTACAAATCTCTAAGGACACCCAGGATTGGATTGAGACAAAGATTAACCAACTCGAAGAAGGACATCACGACATATCAGGCGCGTATTTATCCATTAAACAACTATCCGGAAAGCCAACCGTGAATATGTATCAGGCTAAAATGGTGTTGTATCACAAGCCTGACAATATCGCTGGCTCACATAAGTCTGCATCGATCCCTGAAGCCATCCAAGAAGCATACGAAGCGGCAGAGAGGCAGCTCAGGAAATCTCGATCCCACCTAAAAGATCGCCGAAAAAGAGCACATGGCAATCGGCAAATTGAAGATGATAGTATCGACTAAAATATCGTCAAAGTAGCTGACGGGACGATGGAAGTGCCCGTCAGTGCATGGACGCTTCCGCCCTGAACACCAGAAGGAATGCTTCCCTGTAACACTGTTATTCCATACGGCGCAATCGTGTCATCTGGGAATGGCTCAGCTGTAATGGTAACGGTATGCCCGCTCAAATCGAGTGGAAATACGACACCAGCAGGTGCGTTGAACAGAAAATCTTCGCCTGGAAACGGTGGCACGTCAGGATTTGAGTAGAAAAAGCTCGAATCCTGCCCTGAATTGGCCGTAAACGTTCCGGTTGAGAACCGACCATTATCAGCCGTTTCTACCCATCCCTCGTACACCCAACCGCTTGGGAGTGCGGGAAGACTTAGTCCTGCAGAAAGGTTATCACCGGATCCAGCAACAAACCAAACGCCGTGTGTTTCATTGGTTGGATCAGTATCAGACGGTGTCATGATCGTAAACTGCCCCGAAGAGGCTGAAAAACTAGCGCCCAGGGCGGCGGGATGACTGGCTGAAAGTGTCATAGTATCTCCTGTCACATCTGCCGCCAATACTACCGATTCGGAAGGTGCATCACCTCCTCCTCTTTTTCCTTCAACAGAGATGACCACCAGGTCAGCATCAGTCACATCAGCGGCCAGAACGAAAGACTTATCTCTAAACGTACCGGAGGCTGTTGTAAACTGCCCCGTTTCGTTAACGTTGAAGGCATCTGTACCAAAATACACATCACCAACTCGTGCCCATGCCTTATAGGAAAAACCATCTACTAAGGGCGTAAGATCGTCCGTGTCCAACGTTATCCGAAGTTTAGGCGTTGGTGGAAGAGAGTTTGCATTATCGCAGCCTGAATACAGCAAAATGGCCACTACGGGTAACAAATAGAACAAAAACGACCGTTTCATAGATCTTGGATATTTTTTCGCTAAATAACGTGGAACGAACGATTTGTACGGTGGGTGGTTCTCTGAACGGTGGATTCAGACAAATTTTTACCCGAAATACAGCCCCGGCAGTTCTCGCTTTTAACGCCTAACTTATCTTCGCATACTTTCACCAAACGCCCCTAGGCCCTGCATCACATCGCACATACCCCAACCCCAGGATGGTCGCCAGACTCATGGCGTACATTCGTGGCCGAGCAACAGCCAGCGTTTGAAGACGAGCTGAAGCTTAATTCTGTTGTTGGTCAATTACAGAATAAACCTCCATTGGTCACCCCTTGGGAAATTGAAAATCTTCGATCTCAGCTTGTAGATGCTGCAGCAGGAAATCGGTTTCTACTGCAAGGCGGTGATTGTGCCGAGCGATTCAGTGAATGTCGGCCAGACATTATCGCCAACCGTCTGAAGGTGCTGTTACAGATGAGTTTGGTCCTGGTTTATGGTTTACGCCTTCCGGTCACTCGGGTCGGCCGATTCGCCGGACAGTATGCCAAACCCCGCTCTTCTGATGTTGAAGAAAGCAATGGCCAAGTGCTCCCGTCCTACCGCGGGGATATTGTGAACGAGCCAGAGTTTGGAAGGCATGCGCGTCGCCCAGCTCCGGAACGCATGATTCAGGCTTATGAGCATTCGGCCATGACCCTCAATTACATTCGGGCTTTGGGCGAAGGTGGATTTGCCGACTTGCATCATCCGGAATACTGGAATCTGGGATTTGTGCGGCATGAATCATTGCGCCAGGAGTACCAACAAATTGTGGATGCCATATTGGAAGCCCTTCATTTCATGGAGGCCGTTTCAACAAACCCTATTGGAGACGTAGATCGTGTTTCATTTTATACGAGCCACGAAGCCCTATTGCTGCCGTACGAAGAGTCGTTCACGCGACGCGCTTTGAAAGATGCGCCCACGTATAATCTTTCCACCCATTTCCCTTGGATCGGTAAACGTACCAGCCACGTGGATGGAGCACATGTGGAATACGCCCGCGGTATTCGAAATCCCTTAGGCCTAAAAATTGGTCCAGGTACGACTACTGACGGTCTCATTTCCCTCCTCGAACGACTCAATCCAGACAATGAAGCCGGCCGCATTACGCTCATCACTCGTTTTGGAGCCAATCAAATTGCAGATGGTCTAGCACCGTTGCTGGCACACGTTGAGAGAGAAGGCCGATTGGTGCTCTGGGCGTGTGATCCCATGCATGGAAATACGGAGACGCTGAGTAACGGAATCAAAACTCGGCGATTCGACAATATCAAAAGTGAATTAGAGCAAGCTTTCGACCTCCACGCCGACCATGGTACCATTCTTGGCGGCGTCCACCTTGAACTGACCGGTGAAAACGTAACCGAGTGTATAGGAGGTGCAAGAGGCCTCGAAGAGGAAGATCTCCATCGCGCCTATCAAAGCCAGGTAGATCCACGTTTAAATGGAGAACAAGCCCTTGAGCTTGCCTTCGCCATTGTCCGAAAACGCCGCGCCATGCTATCCAAGTAAATGTCTACCCCAACAACACCTCAACCGGCCATCGTGTACTGTGCGCATTGCATGGACTCGACCCGTGGAAAAACGGCCCATGGCCTCATTCGATTTACCGAACGGTTTGACGTAAAAGCCGTAGTCGATCCAGTCTATGCAGGAGAAGATGCCGGTGATTTCCTGGATGGGCAACCAAACGGAATCCCCATTCTAGCGACACTTACGGAGGCGTTAGACTTAATGCCCGAGCGACAAGGCACTTTTGTCGTTGGTTTAGCTACCGACGGTGGCGTACTGCCAGATCATGCTCGAATTGCCGTAGCAAGAGCTATCACACACGGCTTGAATGTGGTTTCTGGACTTCATGTTTTTTTGAATGAGGATGCGGAATTTGTTGAATTGGCCGAGCGTCACTCCGTCTCTCTAACCGACGTAAGACAACCTCCCCACCGCTCTGATCTCCACTTTTATGAGGGGAAGATTGATGAAGTGAAATCTGTAAGGGTCCTGATTCTTGGTACCGATTCAGCTTCAGGCAAACGTACAACGGCGTGGATCCTCAGGAATGCACTTGTCGAAAAGGGGTATTCTGCTGAGATGATTGGAACGGGCCAGACGGCATGGATGCAAGGAGCCCGATTTGGTATTCGACTGGACTCGCTTGTCAATGATTTCGTGGCCGGAGAAATAGAGCACGTGGTTCGTCGCGCTTGGCAAGAAGCGGCGCCAGACGTGGTAGTTGTGGAAGGTCAGGGGGCCTTGTTACATCCGGCATATCCGGGTGGCCTCGAGCTGATTGCATCCGTGAAGCCAGATGTTCTTCTTCTTCAAGACGTGCCGGCTCGAAAAACGTTTGACGGATTTGAAGACCTACCCATGCCTGCGATGCAAAGGCAGATTGACGCACTAGAGCTTTTATCTGGTCGATCGGTTACCGCCCTAACTATTAACGCGAAGGGATTGACGCCCTCTGAAGCCGACTCCATTTGTCGCACCTACGAAGCCCAGTTTGACCGGCCCGCAGTCGATGTGTTTGCAGAAGGATGTGATCGTCTAATTACGCAGATAGAAGAGCGTCTTCATACACGAAACCCCATTGGGGACTCAGAGCCAACATGATGATCTCGAAGGCAACGGTACGCACTCTAGCTGTGCCTCTTAGTATACCGTATACCATTGCGTATGAAACCATTACGGATGTCACGAATAACTTCTTGATAATTCAGACGGACGCTGGGGAGACGGGTATCGGTTGTGCTGCACCCGCTTTTGGCGTTACGGGAGAAACGAATGAGATGTCCCGGTTGGCGTTGAATCAGATTGCAAAAGATATAATCGGCTGTGCACCATCGGACGTTCTGCTCAACACGTACGCAGCGACACCATCTGCTCAGACCGGGCTTGACTTAGCACTAGCCGATCTACTTTCAAAATCCCAAGACTTATCCGTTGGCGAGTGGTTAAAGGGCTCAAAAGCTCGTTTTCAACCCGTAGTAACAAGTGTTACGATCGGAATAATGAATGTTGAAGAAACGCTCCAACGAGCCCAAGCACTCTTTCAGGAAGGGTTCACCTTCTTGAAAATAAAAGGGGGACATGACATCGGAGTAGATCTGGAACGACTGCAAGCCTTGCATGAAGAACTTGGAGAAAAATGCTGGATTGCGTTGGATGCCAACCAAGGATATAGCGTTCAGGATGTGGCCGCGCTCGAAGCAGTGGCGAGTTCTCTGGATCTCAAGTATCTCGAGCAACCGACGCCAAAGGATGATCTGAATCTTCTTCGCGCGGCCACAGAATCTACTTCTATTCCAGTGATGGCAGATGAATCGGTGCAGACCATAGAGGATGCCAAGCGCATTGTAGACGGCCAATCAGCGGCCCTGATCAACATCAAGCTACAAAAAATGGGAGGGCTAGCTGCCGCAATCAAGATTGACCAGATTGCACTTGATGGAGGCGTTCGCACCATGCTGGGATGTATGGACGAGTCTGCGCTGTCTATTGCTGCCGCTTTGCACTTCGGCGCTGCGCGGCCTAACGTACAATACTATGACCTAGACGGTCATCTAGACTTATTAGAAGACCCTTTTGAAACGCTTGTATCCCTTTCAGATGGGAAACTGAACGTTAAGAGGTCGAAGGGACTGGGGATTGCTGACGATGTGGAGACTCTTTGGTCTGAGTAGGCCGATCTGAAGAACGATGTCTATTCATGACGGGAAGACGAGCAGTAAAGGTTGAGCCAACGCCGACTTCTGAGCGAATCTCCAACGTTCCTCCAAGTTCTTCAAGAAGACCATTTGCAACTCGCAAGCCCAACCCTGAGTTATTATTGAGCCCGAACTCAGCTAGGTTCACCGAATTAATAGGTTCGCGTATCGAGCGTACGAACGCCGGCTCAAATCCCCTACCGGTATCTATAATCCGAAAAATGACGTCGTTTTGCTCACGTCTCAAGTCAAACTGTATGCTACCTGTTTCGGTATATCGAACTGCGTGATCTAGAATATGAGTCAATGCGTGTGTGAGATGGCCATAATCGTGATACGCCTCAAGAAACTCATCCGGTAGCGTCACTCGCAACTCTACCTTCTTTTTCGAAATCTCTGGCTCAATCTGATTCAGCACATAATGAGATAGCTCCACCATGTTCAGCTTTTCACGATGTAAATCCAATGTACCAGCTGAAAGGTGAGCCACAGACAGCAGCGAGTTCAACAGCTTTAGCAGCTTAGACCCACTCTCCTGAATCATCACAGCCAGTTCCTTTTGCTCTCCCGCCACTTCTCCGGCTAGTATCTGGGATAACCCGATGATTCCAGTCAGCGGCGTACGAACATCGTGGCTCATGCTTGTTAGGAAAGCCGATTTCAGCAGAGAAAGTTCTTCTGCCTTGTTCTTAGCCTCTTGTAGCTGTAGCTCAACCACCTTA
The DNA here is from genome assembly GCA_002469915.1 of Bacteroidetes bacterium UBA7368. Classification (GTDB taxonomy): domain Bacteria; phylum Bacteroidota; class Rhodothermia; order Rhodothermales; family UBA10348; genus UBA10348. Next base: position 7,733 of record DKOG01000182.1, on the reverse strand, counting down.
CGATCATCCACATTCCGAAGGACTATGATGCGTCCCTCGACTTCTCCTCGCGAGTTAATGATGTCTTGAACCTTTACCGAGTGCCATAGAGGACCAGATTCTCGCTGGATAAGGACTTCATTACACGATGGGTCGATCTCATCCAAGAACGGAAACACTTCGTCAAGCGGACGGCCCACGATCGCTACATCTGGCTCAGAGGTATAGGAGATAGCAATTTCATTAATATCAACGACGGTGTCATCTGTATCCACGACACATACGGCATCTCCCATGGATCGAAAAATCTCCTCCCGCGCAATCGGAATAAGATCTAGCATCCGATACTTAAACAAGCCTATCCAATAAAAAAAACCGGTAACTGCAAACACTACAGACGTAAAATCAAGAAAGTAAAATGCTTCCGCGTTACTTAGGTAAATGGCATTGAAAACTAATGGAACGAGTGATCCGCCCGTCATAATCGTAGCCTGAATTCTCAGAGAGCCGCTGTTACGGATCATACTTCGAATAAAAAGCACCACTCCAGACATGATCAATGCATAGGAATACATCGTATGAATCCAAAACCACGTACCAAACTCTCGACTGAGCGAGGTAAACAGCTCAGTCTGCAACGGGGACACATTTCGGAAGACTAAATTGTGGTACGAATTCGTCGCAATTAAAAGGACGGTAAGAGCTGGAATGACGAACAATAGCGCGATTTTTTTCGAGCTAATACATCTGTTTGATCCCGCAAAAACCGAAGCAAGAAGTATCCAGAAAACAGGAAGGGTAGTTATAAAGAGGAACTTGGCATCAGACCAAAACACCTTGGCAGCGAATGAACTCACAAGAAGGTGAATACCGGAAAACAAGGACCATCCTCCAGCCGCTACCATCATCAAGATGAAGTAGTTAGCGAAGACATTTCGTTTCCGAACGAATACCTGACCCGCCATTCCTAACGCGACTGCACTAGAAACGAAATAAGGCCATGCAACGGCAAATTCTTGGGTAAACATATTATGAGCTGGGTTACCCTAAATAGATCGGCTACCAGCACATATCTCTTAATACATGTCGCTAAATTTTTTACGTCCTATCGTTCGGGTTCTATGCTCCCGAACTACTCCCTTCTTCTACATGCTTTATCCAAGCTCCGCCCAGCACATCTTCTCCTTCGTACACGACGACCGCTTGACCGGGTGTAATAGCCCTTCTAGGCTCAGCAAAACGCACTTTGAGTACGTCATCCTCCTGCCAGACAACGCAGGGTGATCCCTCGTCTTTATACCGAATCTTACCGATTGCAGCCGTCTCCGTTTTAAGGTCCGCATACTTAATAAAATTGATCTGTCCAGCAGCCAATCCTGACCCCAGTAGTTCTTCCTTCGGACCGACCGTGACAATGTTGGTCTCCGCATCAATTTTGGTAACGTAAATCGGATCTCCCAGAGCCAATCCAAGCCCGTGTCGCTGCCCGATCGTATAGAACGGATATCCTTCATGCGTTCCGATCACTTCACCCGACGATCTCACAAACGACCCCTTTCCCGCTCGGGCATCCATATCTGGTACTCTGTCGCGCAAAAATCGACGATAATTATTATCAGGTACAAAGCAGATCTCGTACGAATCCGGCTTGTTTGCAACCTCATCAAGACCAAAATCAGCAGCCATCTTGCGAATCTCTGGTTTGGTCAGATTGCCCAACGGAAAAATAGTTCGAGCCAGATTTTCTTGAGACACTCCCCAAAGGGCATAACTTTGATCTTTGTTATGATCTAGGCCCTTCATGAGCACCTGCCGCCCTCCTTCTTGGCGTAACCGGGCATAATGTCCAGTGGCAATAAACTCACATCCCAAATCATCTGCCCGTCGCATAAGGGATTCCCATTTGATATGGGTATTGCACAAAACACATGGATTGGGCGTTCGACCAGCCATGTACTCATCAGTGAACCGCTCAATAACCCAGTCTCCGAACTCCTTCCTGATATCAACAATGAAGTGCGGAAAATCGTATTTAATACCGATGGCTCTAGCGTCATTCATGGACTCCAGCGTGCAGCACCCGATTTCTTTTCCGGTCCGTCCTCCGCTACCGGTATAGTCCCAGGTTTTCATAGTGATGCCGACTACTTCGTAGCCCTCTTCTTTCAACATGACGGCTGCTACGGACGAATCCACACCACCGCTCATGGCCACAAGTACTTTCCCTTTAGATGCCATAATTAATCTTCTTCGTATCCGACTGCGCCCATTGCCTCGTAGCAATTGGCAATGACAAGCTGTACTTCGTTCAGGAACTCATTCAACTTGCGAAACATTTTCTGGTTGGCTTCTGGCCTTCGACGGGCCGTGTCGGGTAGAACGACTGCCGATTCCAAAATATGATCACGGAAGAAGTTAGTTGCACGAAGCGCATCCTGAAGAGAAATACCACTCATCACGATGCTCTTAGCGTATATGCGAGCTGTAACGCGACCTTCATTCATGATGTCTTCACTATCCCCGTCTTCACTCGCGACATACTGCATCAACAGCCCCATCAGACGCCGGCCCAAAAGACGTTTTTCTTCTTTGTCCTTTTGAGAGATCGAGTCAATCCATCCTGCGCTGTGCGTTGCAAGATCGGCTCTCGTTGAAGTGAGTGCACTATCCCTGAGTTGCTCCCCAATCGTCTCTGACTGGGGTGCCTCAGTCTGCATCTTCAATCTATTGATTTCAGATTCCGAGAAGCGTCTATGCCCGCCGGGGGTCCGAACGGTTTCAATCTTTCCACCTTCAGCCCACCTCCTAAGCGTAACTGGATGTACTCCCAATTGAGAGGAAGCTTCTTTCAATGAAAACAAGACATCTGACATCTTAATCTACTTCTTAACTATACAATCATAATCAATTCTATACATCTGCATAATTATAAATACACAATTGTATAGATTTGCTGACAATTACAGGTCATAACCCATCCGCCTGGCCCTATGATACTCACTTCTTACCCTATTTTGGGAGTATTTGCTCAGTATTTGACTCAAACATCACGTTTGGCGAGCTCGTTTTTGTTCGGTTTGCTCATATTCGGGTTCTCTTTACCCGCTCAGGGACAGACAACAGGAACGGCGCCCTCACCCGATTCTCTTTGGACCATAGAGCTACCCATTATGGTAGTGACGGCTACTCGATCCGAGATAGCGCTCCGAGATGTACCCGTTCCAACCAAAGTGCTCCTGGCAGAGCAAATCAAAAAACGTGGAGTACTCCGGTTGTCTGATTTGCTGGCTGAAGAACCAGGAATGCTTCAGGTTCACTACTTCGGGTCAGGAATACAACTCCAAGGATTTGATGCTGAGTACACACTCATTCTTATTGATGGGCAACCTGTAATCGGCCGAAACGGCGGCACGCTGGACCTGGACCGATTCGCTGTCTCAGATATCGAAAGTGTTGAAATCGTTCAAGGGCCGTCCTCTTCACTGTACGGCAGCGAAGCGCTGGCCGGAGTCATCAACCTTCGAACACGGGAAGCTAATCTTCCGTGGGCTGCCAGCACGGGATACAGAGTTCAGACCAATGGAACCCGAAATGCTACGCTCTCCGCTGAACGCGCAGGAAAACGGTTAGGCATTCGGCTCAATTATGACCGCTTTGCATCAAACGGCTATGATCTTTCCCCCGATGTTATCGGATTGACAGGTCCTGGATTTGTAACCCATACGCTTTCGAATAGGATTAGCCAGAAATGGTCTCCGACGTTGTCCTCCTCCCTTAGCGCACGCTTTGCCTCCCAAAACCAGTCCAATGTTATTGGATTCGATCAATCGGGTGTTGAATTGTCTTTTGATGAACGACTTAATCAAGATGACTTTTCTTTTTCACCCGAATTGACCTGGAAGCCCATGGGGGCTCATCGAGTCACCATTCGTAGCCATATAACGGGATTTGATACCCGCACGATCCTCGTAGACCAGGAGGGTACATCCTCCATTCAGTTTTCTCAGGGTTATCAAAAAATGGAGGCCCAGCATGATCTCATATTAGCCTCCGGGCTCATTATGAACACCGGAGCAGGAGTGATTTATGAGCAGGTGACAGCCGACCGTATTTCAGGCGGTACCCGTTCGAACTCAACCACGTATGCGTTTACCCAGCAACAGTGGTTTTTGCATCCCACATTGCAGCTGAATTCGAGTGCGCGTCTAGACTATCATACAGACTACGGCACGCGGTTTACTCCCAAGGCCGCTGTCATGTACAAAGCAGCTAATAGCCTGAGACTTCGCGCATCGGTCGGGTCGGGTTTTAAAGCCCCTAGTTTCCAACAGTTGTATATGGATTTCACCAATGCAGTTGCTGGATACTCCGTGGTCGGGGCGGCAGACGTGACATCAGCATTGAATGACCTAGAATCTCTTGGCCAGATTCAGACTTTTCTAAGTGATCCATCTTCGTTTTCTGCTATTCTTCCGGAGTCCTCATGGGCATTCAACGTGAGTACTGACTTTGACGTTACGAGCAGGTTGCACGCTCACATTTCCCTATTTCGTAACAATGTTCAAGACTTGATAGAGACGTTACCGGTCGCGGCCAAACCAAATGGTCAGCAGGTATTTACGTACGTCAATTTGAGTAGGATTTTTACGCAAGGCCTTACCACGGAAATCAGAATCAAGCCATTGGCCCAGGTTAGCCTTTCTCTGGGATATCAGTATTTGGACGCTAAAGATCGCACGGTACTAGCGGACATCGCCGACGGTCGGGTATACGGTCGGAAAGGCGGTCGCGACTTCCGGCTAACCCGATCAGACTACGGGGGGTTGTTCAACCGTTCCCGGCATAGCGGCTCACTCCAAGTCGCTTGGAATTCAAAAGATGATCGTAGCAGCGTTCGTCTGCGCGGCTCCTTTCGATCTCGGTACGGATACGGTGATCAGAATGGCAACTTGATTCTCGATGCAGACACCGAGTACGTAGCTGGATTTTCCACTTGGAACGCCACATTCAACCATGATTTTGGCACCCGACTAACCCTTCAAACGGGCGTCAACAACATGTGGGGATATACCAATCCCCAGTTCGTGCCATCACTTTCCGGTCGTCAATTCTTTGTCGGCCTTCAGTTTTCAACCCACTGATTTGAACCTCAAATCCATTAGAACCATGTTTAAAAAAACCTTTACATACCTATTAATCGTTGGCCTTTCAATTTCTCTTTCGGCTTGCGACAGCAGTACCTCTGCCATAGATAACGAGCCCGTAATCGCGGAACGCGTCTTGGAAATTCCAGCTGACCCCTACACCGGAGTCGATGGCGATGGACGCCCCCTCTCAGCAGGCGTATTTACTTATTACTGCCTAACCGAAAACAAGATTGTTCCTAGCTCCGAAGCCAATACCACAAACTGGGATATCGCCTTCAAGGGTACGAGTATCATCGTGAATGGTGGCACCAGCGGTCCAGGTCAAGGAGCGGCTCAAGTAGCAGATGGACTGTTCGCAGAAGTTTCTGCTGCCCCTGAGTCCGGATGGTTGCAAGATTCAGCGGAAGGCTTTGCCGTACCAGCAGGATCAGGTCAAGGATGGTATAACTACGATCCTGCAACACATGCCATTACGCCTATTCCGGGACGTGTACTCCTTATTCGCACAGCAGATGGACGTTTTGCCAAGATGAGCATGGTGAATTATTACAAGGGACTTCCCGAAGTGCCAAGTTTTGATTCAGAATCACGCTTTATCACGTTTGACTTCGTTTTTCAGCCAGACGGATCCCGCTCTTTTAACTAGACGCATCCACGCACATATCTTGTGTCTGGGCCATCCAAGGGGTGGCCTGAATCGGCGCNNGCCGATTGTGTGTAGTCAAATACTGATCATGCATTATGTAACGAGGAAAGGCAGCCCTATTTTGGGATATTCAATATATTCCTACGTCATTTCACAGAGTGAATTCTGATATGCACCTTCTGGTAGTAAACGGCCCAAATCTAAACCTACTGGGAAAGCGGGAGCCAGACGTGTATGGACATACTACGCTAGCTGATCTGGAAAACGAGTTGCGAAACGTCTTTCCTGATATTGAATTCAGCTTTGTTCAGAGCAACCATGAAGGCAAATTGATCGATGCCCTTCAAAACACGTCAGCAAACGGCATTATTTTGAATGGTGCCGGTTTTACCCATACTTCAGTAGCGCTTCGAGATGCAGTAGCCTCAATCGATACCCCCGTCGTTGAAGTCCACATCTCCAATATTGCCGCACGGGAAGACTTTCGGCATACCTCCTTGACAGCAGCCGAGTGCGTCGGGGCCATTTTTGGACTCGGAATCCAGGGGTATCACTTGGCTGTTCAGTTCTTCCTTTCCAGAAAATCAGATTGACCCGTACCGGATGAGCTTTCAGGCACGTATTCGACGCCTTGCTTCAGAGACCGCCGTCTATGGCGTTTCCTCTATTGTTGGTCGCCTGATAAACTTCCTTCTCTTTCCGCTCTACTCTCACGTATTCCTGCCCTCAGAATACGACCCAATCGTTCTGATCTACGCAGCATTCATGTTCTTGAACATCCTGTATCAGCACGGGATGGAGTCCTCCTACCTCAAGTTTACCACAGATCGGGATGAATTATCGGGCAGGAGCCGTGCTTTTGGAACGGCCGTAATCTCATTGGGAGGGTTGTCTGTACTGCTGTCTACGGTGATGTATTTCGCAAAGACACCAACCGGGCTGTTGATCGGCCTAGACGAGTCTAATCTGTATCTGCTCAATTTTGCAGCCCTCATTTTGCTCTTAGACGCTCTATCTGTGGTTCCTTTCGCGGATCTTCGCTTGAGAAACAAGCCATGGGTATTTGCCGGAATTCGAATAGCTAATATTGTAGCCAATGTCGGCCTGAATCTCGTCTTCATCTTCGTGCTGGATATGGGGATCCTATCCATTCTTCTGGCTAATGTCGCCGCATCAGGTTTAAGCCTATTGCTGCTGATTCCTACGATTCAGTCTCGGTTCGCTCGGGTTGATTCTGGTCTTTGGAAAAAGATGATTCTATTTGGTCTGCCGTTCGTGCCGGGCGGGATCGGATATGCCATGACGGAACGTATCAATCTCTTTTTCCTCGCGGAAATGGACCCTGACACAGTGATCCGACTGTACGACATGACGCCTCAGTCACATCCCGACTTGTATGCCTTAGCAGCCGAACAAGGGCCGATGGTGTTTACCCAACACATCGTCGGTACCTACGGCGGAATGATCAAATTAGCTGTTCTGATGGCCTTATTTGTTCAAATGTTTCGGTATGCCTGGCAGCCTTTTTTCCTTCAGCGCCAAAAGGACCATGATGCTCCTGAGCTATTTGGAAAGGTGTTTGCCGTTTTAACCCTCATTCTGACCTCTGCTTATCTCGGTATCTCCTTTTTTGCAGAAGAGATCGTGCGATTCCCAGTCCCCGGGAATCGCACCCTGATCGCCTCCTCCTACTGGATGGGGTTGTCTATCATTCCGGTAGCCTTAATCGGATATGTCTTCCAAGGCTGGTATTACCACTTCTCAGCTGGTGCATACATCAAAAATCAGAGCAAGTACTTTCTCCATGCCACCGCAATGGGCAGTATTACTGCGCTCGTGATTAACGCCTGGTTCGTGCCTACAGGTGGTATGATTGCCGCCGCTGCTGCCACCTCCGCTGCATATGCGGTCATGGCCATTGTACTGTTCTTCCTCATCCGTCCTCACTATCCGCTACCCTA
>DKOG01000148.1 GCA_002469915.1 Bacteroidetes bacterium UBA7368 | reverse complement strand
ATTTTCCTTCTACTTGGCTTTCGCTGGAATGAGGTTTGCTAAAAACAGGAAGGGCCTCCCAACGCTGTTTGATTGGCTAGGCGTTGGATCAATGATTGCGTCTGGAATCGGAATACTGCTCCTATCTTTACTGTATTACCTCAGCGATAACACTCAATACATTGTGCTCCTCGTTTTTGGTTTTCTAGCTATCCTGCTTGGCTATAGCAACTACAAGAGCCATAGAGACAAGACCGCCGTTGGCAAGCAACGAATAGCAAAGCATCTCACGAGCATGCTGGGAGGCACGATCGCAGTCGTGACGGCTGTTTTAGTCGTAAATATTGAGGCTTCCCCTACTTGGCTATGGTGGGTTTTACCGACTTTTGTGATCACCCCCATGATTGCTTACTGGAGTAGAAAGGTAATTTCATAGTCCTCTCACAAAAGAGCAGCCTAATGGATTCACAGGCGGGAACAGGAGCATGACAAGACTCGTCGAAACAGACTAACTCACCATAGCGCGGCGCTGGACTCGGGAGGATCAACCAAGATCAGCAATTATTCATTGTGAGGAAGACATAGAAAGAACCATTGACCCTCCCCCCTGCTAACGCAGACGCCAGCTGAACAAGTTCACGATGAGGTCATGTAGTACTTACGAAGCCGTTCCGTTATTTCCCAGGTCATTTTGGAGCCCTTGGCAACGAAGACCACCTCCCCAGGTTCGAAGGTTTCCGCGGCCCCATCGGCATGAGTAATGGTCAAGGCGCCAGAGATAATCGTCATCATTTCGTTGACCGGATAGGCGGGAATTTCTAGCTTACAGGGTGCACATTCCCAGATACCCGCCGAGACCGAACCGTCTCCGGCGTCATAAAAAGGTATCGTGATCTCGTCAGTCTCTGTCGTTGTGAAGCACGCCTTAGGGATTAATCTTGAAGGACTCGAGGGTGCATCACTATCAGGTATCATTTTAAACGTGAGTGCTGTCATGCTTTGCTCCGTAGCACCGACTTCGACTCGGTGAATTATTGTTGTCGTTAACCCACTTGCTCTTTGACTGCTCGATACGCTGCATCAAATGCAGCGTTCATCAAAGGGGTCACCTCAGAGTCGGTATTAGCGATTGAGATTCGCCCAAACTGTGCGCGGCCGATTTCATGAGGCGCTTGCCCCTCCTCCCACTCTGGATCGTCCAATCCCTGGTACCAGTAGGCGTAACCGTGAGGGATCCGATTCACCGTAATCGCCTTGATATCTTTCTCGTGATTAAACCCATGTTTGCCGAGTATCCTCTGTAACTGTTCACGAATTTGTTGTTCATAATCTTCGAATGTGGATGCATAGATCCTATGGCGTCCCTGACGCAAAAGCTCACGCGTTGTACCTTTGGTTCCATCAGCAGGCGTAGGAGAGGCCATCATGAATACCACCATAGGATCGTCAGGGCCTCTTGGCGGCTGGTAACCTCCTGTCGTCATGGTTGGAGCCGCGCTGATCCACTGGAAAGGATCATAAGGACACTGAGTCATCTGCACGCCCATTTCAGAGAAAGCTCGACCGTTTTCCAATAACACATTGGCGTAAACGAAGGGGACTCGAACGCCATAAGCCAACCCGTTTTTTTGAGCCTCACTCATCTCAGGACACAGACTGGGAATCAAATTGTTATAGCAGGCAAGCACGCAATGATCGGCAGTAATACGTAAAGGTTTACCCTGCTGCACGTAGTCGATTTGCACAAAGTCATCGATTTCTCTCACGCCAACGGCAGTGCTATTGAGACGAATGCGAACCGCCTGGCCTGCTTGATCCAACGCGTCATAATTAAAGCGAGCGATAGCAACATCTTCAAAACCTTTCATACCGGGCGCGACATTCGGGATCATTTTTTGAACCAGCAGGCGGGCAACCGATGCATTTCCGTCCGGAAACATGCGGACATCACCCGCGAGCTCATCAAGCAACATGGCACCGATAGAATCAACAAAGTCTGCCAGCCACCCCATGGCACGGAGACCTGGACTACCCGCGAGAATGCCTTCCAGCACCGTGTGGTTCCAACCAGAGGGCCCGTTCAAGATCCTTAGATAAGCATTTAGTACGGGTATCGTATCGCGGGATAACCCGACGCGATCCAACAAAAATTGGTTGTAGCTGGTGTTATTGACATAATCCCATTTCTCGCTCAACGACAGGCCATCGAGTAAGTCCTTCTCGCCGCCAAAGAAAACAATCAATTTGTTTTTCTGATCCTGTGAAACGGGTAACTGAGCAACAGCCGCTTTGTAAGCCCCTCTTCCATGAAAATACGCTAACCAATTGCCGCCGATGGTCAGATATTCATCACCACCAGGTACCGTCATACCAACATCCCCAGCCAACTTCCCGCCCAGCACGTAATCATCAGGCGTGTTGACCGCCATCTGGGCGATGGCCGCTTCATCGATACCGAGATCGATCAACAACCGGCCGGCGACATCACCGTAGTTGCTTGGACTGTCTAGATTTTGGGCACCACCTAGGCTCAGTACCATTCTACCGTTGTGGTGGAATTCGTTCCGCTTGGCGTGGCCGCCAAAGTCATCGTGATT
>DKOG01000181.1 GCA_002469915.1 Bacteroidetes bacterium UBA7368 | reverse complement strand
CGGACCGGTCGGCATTTGTGGAGGGCACGACGTCGACTTATGCGTCTTTACGCGACAGGCACGCGCGCCGGCATCAAAAACAGACCTTTCTGACTTTAGAGCAGGCCAGAGCCAACCGCTTGCAACTGGAATTTAATGCCAGTACAGTTCCGCCTGCAGCGCAGACTGGGATTCATCATTACGATGAAGTGGGCGTTGAAGAACTGAGGCCCTACATCGATTGGACACCATTTTTTCAAGCTTGGGAGCTGCGCGGCAAGTATCCGGCACTGCTAGAGCATCCTGAGAAAGGAGAGGTAGCTCGAAAATTGATGGCCGATGCCCAAGCCATGCTGAATGCACTGAATGATGCAGGTTCTCTTCAATTCAAGGGCGTGTCCGGTCTGTTTCCTGCGTATTCAGATGGAGATGATATCATCTTGCGTCATTCAGATGGCACGGCTGTACTCCATACTCTGAGACAGCAGACTGAAAAAACCCCAGGAAAGCCCAATAGAGCGCTCTCAGATTTTATCGCTCCAGAAGGAGGACCTTCGGACCATATCGGTATGTTTGCCGTGACCACCGGACATGGTGTGTCTGAGCTCGTGGCTAGGTATGAAGCGGATCATGATGATTATCAAGCGATTTTACTAAAATCTCTAGCCGATCGTCTGGCAGAGGCCTTTGCTGAATATGTTCATGAGCACGTTCGTCGGGAAGTTTGGGGGTTCGAGGGCCAGACTAGATTCAGTAATACCGAACTTATTAAAGAAGAATATGACGGTATTCGCCCAGCTCCAGGCTACCCTGCGCAGCCAGATCATACTGAAAAACGCACGATATGGAAGGTCCTTGGAGCAGAGGAGGCTACGGGGATTACGCTAACAGAGCACCTTGCTATGGCGCCAGCCGCATCCGTTTGTGGACTCATATTCGCCCATTCCGAAGCGGAGTACTTTAATCTTGGCGATGTTTCTAGGGATCAGATTCAAAGTTATGCGAAACGAAAGGCAATGCCCGTCAATGAAGTAGAGCGCTGGATGGCACCTAGGTTAGCATATGACCCCGAAAAAGAGTGAGGCCCAAGTAAACTAGATATGGGGCCTGTTTCAGTTTGAATTCTTATCTTTCCGCCCGACTTCAGAACAGAATATATCCTGGTACTATTTATGCAGTTTACGCTTGGCTTGCGGTCTTCCGAAGTTTCTCCCATTGATGCGATCCGAAGTGACTCCGCTTCTGTGACGGCACAAATGCTGGGAATCCTTGGATTTGCTGCTCTAACCGCTTTGGGCGCACAATTTAGATTGTACCTCTGGGAAGTACCGTTTACGCTTCAGACCTTTGCCGTTTATGGCAGTGGATTGTATCTGGGATGGAGAAACGGGCTCCTCGCACAGGGACTGTATTTACTCATCGGACTATTTCTGCCTGTCTACGCTGGAGATGGCGTGGGTCCGGCCTACCTCTTTGGTGCAGTGAGTGCAGGGTATTTGCTTGCTTACCCGCTTACTGCAGCGGCCGTGGGTATGCTGTCGAAGTCTTTTAATGGCTTAACGGGGACCATCTTATCCATGATGGTTGGTTCTGTAATCCTATTTGTTCTCGGGGTTACTTGGTTGCACTATGTAGCCGATCATGCTACATGGTTTGAGTCAATTGACAAAGGCTGGTTACGTTTTGCACCAGTAGATCTGGCTAAAATCATTCTGGTTGGATTGATTTATCAGGGTACGAGAAGTCTTTCTGGCCGCAAGTAGCTTCTTCGCGGAACTGGAATCAGGATCTACAGGTTGACCGCCTGTGATTCGTTCGATCCTGAATAGCAACGTTGGTGATTCTGGAAAAGCATTGATTTTGGTGGCGATAGTCTCCACGATTGGTGCAGCTCCACTGGACGCGTATGCTCAAACACCGACAGCATGGTCTCGCCCCATTGAAGGCTCCATCTTGCACGATGCTTCGCTGTTGGCTCTCGCTGACGAAGCGCTCTTGGATCTCTACAATATGCGCTATGATCGGGCCGATTCTCTCTTCGCCGTCATCGAAGCGCAGCATCCCGATCACCCAATAGGGCCTTTTCTAGCGTCTCTGACCGCATGGTGGAAGATTCTACCTACGTTATCGGTGCATGACACGTCGCAAGACCGCGATTTTCTGCGGCAAATGGACCAGGTCATTAAAAAAAGCAAGGGGCTAGAAAGGAAAAAGAAAAACCTGTTCGATGCGGCATTTTTTAAGACTGCTGCCCATGGGTTTAGGGGTAGGTTGCTGTCCGACCGAGAAGAGTGGTTAAGAGCTGCTCAGGATGGTAAAGCTGCAATGGATCACATTTTTGAATTGGCCGAAGGCGATACATCTAATGCAGATTTGTTGTTTGGAGTGGGAGTCTATGATTATTTCGCCGAGGTGATACCCGAACGCTATCCAGTCGTCTCTCCACTCATGTACTTTTTTCCTTCGGGGAATAAGGAGCGCGGGCTACAACGATTAGAGAAGGCAGCTCACGAAGGACGGTTTGTATCTGCTGAAGCCGCCTATTTCTTAGTTCAGATTTTTACTTCGTTTCAGCCCGATTACGCGCGCAGCATGGAGTATATCTCCATGCT
>DKOG01000122.1 GCA_002469915.1 Bacteroidetes bacterium UBA7368 | reverse complement strand
GAGGGGCGTCGCTTCTTCAATGGTAAGATTGTAGGTAGAGATGTGAGGTACGTTAAACGACCGGGCAATCTCTAAATTCGCTGACCAGTACTCTTCAGGCTGACCTGGGACGCCGAAAATCAAATCGATTGAGAAATTGGAAAACCCAGCGGCTCTAACATCATCGATCACACTTTTCGCCTGAGCAGCATCATGGATTCGGTTCATGAACTTCAAATCGTCATCGAAGAAGGACTGTATTCCAATAGAGAGCCGGTCAATACCTAATATTCGAAGACCATTAAGATAGTCGGGAGATGCATCTTCTGGATTGATTTCGAAAGTAGTCTCAACCACCTTCGAAGTATCAAAGGCCTCATTAATGGCTTCGATGATCCGTCCTAGGTCGGAGAGATTTAATTGAGAAGGCGTCCCTCCGCCAAAGTAGATTGTTTCGAGGGGTTCAAAACCACCGAATTCGGCTCCTCTCAAGGAGATCTCTCGGCAAATAGCTTCCACGAATCCTGAATGTGACTTTTGGGTCGTCACAAAATAAAAGTCGCAATAACTGCATCGCTGGGAGCAGAACGGGATATGAAGATAGAGTCCTGCCAAAAAGGGCTGATCGTTAAAATATGATTCCGATACGGAAAGGAATAGCCACTGAGACGTCGCGCGAGCCTACGACGAGAGCAGGGTCGATTTCATAGAAAAGAACAGATTCTCTTAAGGGGCGGATCCAACCAATACCAAAATGAAACGTTGGACCGCTCAATGCACCATCTGAATCAGAGGTATTGGCGTACGCTCCCATACCGCCCATGATGTAGGCTGCATGCTCTACGCCAGGTAGCGTCACAATGAGTGAAGCCTGAGGGTCAAACACGTATGTAGCGTCGTCGCGGCCGTTTAGAACGAATCCGTTCATTCCGGCATCAAACGCAAATGAGATGTCTGCATTGATTGGGATGGCCATTCTACCTCGAAAACCCAAACCCAGACCATCCTCGCTGCTGAGCAGCGTGTTAAAACCAACACCAAAACGGGCATCGATTAATTGGGCCTCTGAGCGGGAAGATGACAGCATAAGGCACAACACGAGTAGTGCAGAACCACGAAGAATACCTGAAACGTGCATGGATTCGTTCAATGGAGAGTGATATTGGTTTGACGGGCGCACGATGAGTCGTACTTTTGGCCCGATTTTTAAGGTTCAAATTAAAGAACCTGCTCTCAGGTAAGATAGTAAAAACGGTGGTTTGCGCGATGAAATTCTGCGTGTGTATTAAGCAGGTCCCCGATGTACAGGCTTCTGTACAAACCGGACGAATGGTTTTAAATGCCTACGACGCCTCTGCCGTCGAAGAAGCGCTTGTAGTAAACGAGGGTACAGATGATGTTGTAGACCTCGTATTAATCGGTCCCTCATCTGCAACCGAGACGATCCGAAAAGCGCTCGCCATGGGCGCCTCAAACGCAACGCACATCGTTGTTGAGAGTCTGGGTGGGCTAGATTCCCATGCGATTGCTCACATTCTGGCTGATCACTTCGCAAGTCACGAGTATGATGCCATCCTTACGGGTAAGCAATCTCAAGACTCAGACTCGGGCCTAGCCGGCAGTATGTTGGCTGAGTTGCTGGGAATCCCATTTGCCACCAATGCAGTTGGGTTGAAAGCCGAAGGAGAGGATCTAGTGGTAACGCGCCAAGGCGATTCTGGTCAAGAAATTGTAGCATTAAAGACGCCCTGTCTCGTCACATGCTCCAATGACATGAACAACCCCCGGATTCCTTCTCTCAAGGGAATAATGGGAGCCAAGCGTAAACAGATTCCGAATAAAGAAGCAGCTTCCGTTTCCGCACTAACGGATGTTTCAAAATCGTTTTCTCCACCCGGCAGGGAAGCCGGTGTTAAGTGGGAAGGAGAAGCTGAGGAATTGGTATCTCAGCTCGTGTCAAAACTGCAAAATGAAGCAGGCGTTCTTTAAGAACCCTCATATTATCTGATACTGAAATGAATAGTATTCTAGTGTACCTGTCCGTTCACGATGCCCGCATCAAACGCAGTTCTCTTGAAGCCCTTTCCCGAGCACGGGAAGTAGGCAAGGCAAGTGGAATGGCCGTTGAAGCGGCTATTTTACACTCTGCCGCCGCTGAAATGGCTTCTGTTGCGCATGCGCATGGGGCCTCCAAAGTGTTCTGCATGGCTAATCCCATTTTTGATTCGCACTTGAATGCCCCCTTAATCGCTGGATTGAGCAAGGTGATAAAGATGTCGAGTCCTCGCGCAGTCGTGATGGCCTCTACGGAAGGTGTGAAGGATGTTCTTGGGGCGCTCGCCATACGTACTGATGCGGCGGTGCTACCGGATGTGGCCTCTTTTTATGTCACGAGTGACGAAGTCACGTGCGAGCGCCCAGTAATGGCCGCCAAGCTCCTGGCTTCAACGACATCAACACATCCGCTCGTCTTTATTTCCGTTCGGTCGGGTTCGTACGAAGTCTCTGAAGGCGAAACGGTTGGCACGGTAGAAGAGGTGGCCTTTGATTTTGATGAGGCAACGCTTGGAGCGACCCTCCGTGAGATCGTGCAAACAACCGGTGATACGGTTGATCTATCAGAAGCCAACGTGGTCGTTGCCGCAGGTAGAGGCGTACGTGACGAGAGTGGAAAAGCACTCGTAGACGAACTGGCATCCATCACGGGCGCGGCAATTGGGGCATCAAGAGCGGTCGTTGAGACCGGGCTATTTCCAGCGACTGCTCAAATTGGTCAAACAGGAAAAGTTGTCTCTCCTGAATTGTATTTTGCGGTGGGCATTTCAGGCGCGATACAGCATGTCGCAGGAATGAATAATTCACGCGTGATCGTTGCTATAAATAAGGACGCTGATGCGCCCATTTTTGATGTAGCTACCTACGGATTGGTTGGTGACTGTTTCAAAATCTTACCGGTGCTTAATGCTGAGCTTCGTAAGATCATTTCCTAGCTTCCGGAATAGAAGAGAGTGCAATGGAAGAAAAATTTGATGCCATAATCGTTGGAGGGGGGATCGCTGGTCTGAGCGCCGCAATGACGCTTGCCAGAGGTAATGCTCGTTTCCTGCTGATTGAGCGTGGTGAGTTTTGTGGTGCTAAAAACGTCTCTGGAGGCGTTCTCTGGGGGAGCGATCTGGCTCGTCTTGTACCTGAGTATTGGAAAGAAGAAGGGGGTTTTGAACGATTCGTAAACCACCGGCGACTGACCTTTATGGATGAGGGATCAGCGTTTAGTGCTGACTTTAAGTCAAATCACTTTGACGAAGCTCCCTACAAAGGGGTGACCGTTTTGCGGGCCGTCTTTGATGCATGGCTGGCTGAAAAGGTGCAGGAAGCGATTGATGCGAGTGCGCATCCTGATGAATCATTCATTGCCACCGACATTCTTGTTGAAGAGATTCTAAAGGAAGATGGGCGTGTGGTCGGTATCCGTGCCGGCGAAGAGTCCTTTTACGCGAATTGTGTCATTCTGGCTGAAGGCGTGAACAACCTGCTTACCCGGCAGATTGGCCTTGAAGGGGATTACGTCCCAGACGACTATGTCGCTGTCGGCGTTAAAGAGGTCATGAAGCTGGATCGAGCCCGTTTGGAGGATCGTTTTCAGCTACAGGGCCGATCTGGTTTGACAAATGAGTTTGTAGGAGCCGGTTCTGACGGAGTAGAGGGTGGTGGGTTTTTGTACACCAATACCGATTCCATCTCTATTGGTCTCGTTCTTGGACTGAAAGATTTAAAAAAGAAGGGTAAGACTCCTTACGATATTCTGAATGGATTTAAGGCGCATCCTTCGGTTGCGGACATGATTCGCGACGCTGAAACCGTTGAGTATTCAGCCCACGTCGTATCCACTGGAGATATTCGCGCGCTGCCTTCAGAACTGTTTGCCGACGGTGTAATGATTGTGGGTGAGGCTGCGCATCTCCTTCTTAATGCCGGTAAAGCGATTCAAGGGATG
The DNA here is from genome assembly GCA_002469915.1 of Bacteroidetes bacterium UBA7368. Classification (GTDB taxonomy): domain Bacteria; phylum Bacteroidota; class Rhodothermia; order Rhodothermales; family UBA10348; genus UBA10348. The sequence continues at coordinate 801 of DKOG01000122.1, read as the reverse complement.
GATTATGCCATGCGCAGCGGTATTTTGGCGGCGGAGACCGCAATGGAAGCCACCAAGCTGGGTGATTTCACCTCAGCAACCTTGTCTAATTACCGGAAAGCGCTAGAAGGTAGTTACGTGCTTAAGGACATGCGATCCTTCCAGGATGCCGTTCATCTACTTCATCAGGAGCAGATGTTTGGCCCTATTCCAAATATGATATGCGATTTCGGTCGTCAGTTTTTCACCATCGATAGTGAACCGACAGAGAAAGCTTCCAAAATGTTGCGAGCCGCTATTAAGCGGCACACTTCCTATTGGGATCTGGTCAAACTCGGTCTTAAAGCAGGGCGATCTTTATGAGCGAACCCAAAAAGCTAACAGTAGCCGAGCGCCTAGGCCTGGTCAATTACAGGAATCAGGGACGGGCAGACGCTCGGGCGCACATTGAAGTCGATACGAGCATTTGCAACACAACGTGTCCGCATAAGTGCACGACTAAAGTCTGTCCCGCGAAGTGCTATACCTTAGACGAAAATGACCAGGTACATTTTCAGTTCGAAGATTGCATTGAATGTGGCACATGTTTATACGCCTGCGACCAGAATGCAGTCACGTGGAAATATCCACACCCCGAAGAGGGGAGGGGAATAAACTGGTCTCTGGGCTAGACAGGGTGGTGTGAGCTAGACGAGGATCACTCCTTACCTTTAGAGTCGTCATCCGCTTTGTCAGCGGATGGACCACTTTCCTTTTTAGTCGAGGTCTTAGCCTTTGCTTTGGGTGCTGGTTTGGCTTTCGCCTTGGCCTCGTCTTTCGCCT
>DKOG01000049.1 GCA_002469915.1 Bacteroidetes bacterium UBA7368 | reverse complement strand
GAAAGTGGGGTCAAAAACCGACCTACAGATGTTCTACTTCTACCGGGCTCCAATAGATGTCGCTCAGGGTAAGATTTCTAGTTTTTCTTTCTCCAACGTGTCCTTGCGCCAGCAGATTTTAAATGGCAAAGGGTCGCTCACGTTCAAAGTCAACGATCCATTGAATACGATGGGCTTCGAGTTTGAATTGGATCAAGAGTCCTTCTACCAGTTAGGTACCAGAAATTGGGAGTCACGCTCTGCTAGCATCACATTCCAGTACAACTTTGGAAAACCACCGAAGCGCAAGGCTCGCCCAAGAAGCGACCAGCAAGGAGGATCCGGATTTGATGACGTAGGCATTGGTTAATGGGTCTTCTCCTTAAGGTGCACCCGCTCAATCTCCGCGGAATCAAGGGTAATGCGCTCACCAAGGATATTGGTTTGCTTCTCCTTAGGGTGGTGACGGGCACTGGTTTTGTGTTTCTCTTCGAGAAGGTGCTGCCTCGCGGCGGTGTATGGGGCCCTGAAGAGTGGTTTGTCACCAATGTGGCAGATATGGGTTTTCCCTTTCCTCTCGTGTTTGCCTGGATGGCTGTGCTCAGTGAATTTGTCGGAGGACTGCTTATAATAGGGGGGATGTGGACCCGCTATGCGGCTGCGATCAATACCGGGGTCACTTTTGTCGCCGCCTTTATTTTTCATGGCGGAGCTGTCACCGGCAGTGGCTTCTCGGCTACTCTCTTTTTCGTTTTGTGTCTGACACTAACCATCGCCGGCCCCGGCCGTTTCAGTCTAGACGCCCAAAGAGCGATCTGACTAAGCAGACTAGAGTCCGGGCTCAAAGGCACAGATCGTGGTAGCATCGATCCACTCGTCCAGCCAAGCTTGACGCTCAGTTGTTCGGCGTAGCCAGTCCGGAGCATCGGAACGCAACGTCGAGCCCAATGACGAACCAATTGGAGATCCGGGCGGGGTCGTGACCGTCGTGTTCGTCACCTTGGCGTCGTACTCCCGATAGATGAATCGATCTAACTGGTCCAGCATGGCAAACCGATGAGCCCGGGTTTCGTCGTCCACTCTGTCAGCATTGTCCGTTAGCCAGACGTGCAGATCTCGCAGATGGAATACAATGCGTGATACCGCAGCAGGGGCTTGACTAGTGGACGCAGCAGCCGACAAAAGGGCATCTGTCCAAATTTGCTGGGTTTGGCGCTGCAGCTCCGCGTAATGCGCGCCTCGCTCGACGTCGCTTAGCCACACTTGCTCTGTTACGGCCACTAAAATGTCCAAAAGTTCGGGTAGGGCGCGGTCAAAATCCTGCTGGTAAGTTAGGCGAGCCGTCCGTTCGGAGTTCAAAATCAATCCAAACACGTGCTGAGCCACGACCGCACCTGGAGCATATGGATCGAATATTAGTCCTGTATTACCTCCAAATAGCTCTCGATGCTGTCCAAATCCAGGCGGACGCGGGGGAATTTGTGTCCGAATATGCTTTGGAAGCGCAAGGGATTTAGGTTCTACCGTTGTCAAAAGGGCGTTTAGGGCGGCACGCTGCGCTTCGGAAGACACGGCTTCAGGAAGTTCTTGACGATCTCCTCTCAGTTTATAGGAGTAGCTAACACCTCCAATAAGTTTTGAAACAGCGTCGACCTGATAGCGATGTCGCAGATAGAGCGGGACTAGGACTTCTTCCAGCAAAGCCAGCGGCTCGAAAGGGCGAATATTACCTGATCCAAAGCGTTCAAGAGCGATTTGACGAACGCGCATTTCGAGTTCTAAGGCTTGGACCACATCCTCTCCGTTGTCCCACAGGTGCGCCATCGGATGAGCTCCGCCCGCTGCCCGAGCATCATTATCCGTGATATAGTGCCAGCCTTGTTCAACATATTCATCCATGATTGCATTGAGCGAGATCTTTTCATCGGCGCCCTCTGGGAAATCTGAGTAGCCATATCGGATGGTGTATTTGTCCCATTCACCAATCCCATCAGCATAGGCTTGGTTTAGTTGAATGCGGCCATCCGAATCGACATTAGCTAGAGGAGCAGGGTAGTCCATTACAGATGCCCGATCATTTACCGATGCTGCAAAGTTATGCTGTATGCCCAGGGTGTGTCCGACTTCATGGGCAGATAACTGCCGAATACGCGCCAGAGCCATTGCTAGCATAGGGTCCTCATCATTCATGCTTGAATTGGATACCGGATTGAATGGGGCCAGCAATCCTTGGGCAATGAGATAGTCCTGCCGGACTCTAAGTGAACCGAGTAGCACGTGTCCTTTTAGAATTTCGCCTGTCCTTGGATCGGTGACGCTAGATCCGTAGCTCCAGCCGCGGGTTGAGCGATGCACCCAATTAATAATGTTGTATCGGACGTCCAGTGGATCAGCACCTTCGGGGAGTACCTCGACCTGAAAAGCATTGAGATAACCCGCGGCTTCAAACGCCTGATTCCACCAGCGTGCTCCTTCTAGAAGTGCGCTTCGAACAGGTTCTGGGGTGCCGTTGTCGAGGTAATAGATGATGGGTTCTACGGCTTCAGATACGGCCGCAGCAGGATCTTTTTTCTCCAATCGATGCCGAGATATGTAGCGTACCCGCATATCCGATCCGATCGGGGAGGAGTAGTCCATAAAGCTCGTTCCGTAGTAGGCCGAGCGAGGGTCATTGACTCGAGTCTCAAATCCATCGTCAGGCAAAGCGATGAACGAATGACGCTCTCGAAGCGTGAACGATCCGGCCAGAGAAGCCACGGACCGAACAATTCCGCCAGGATTATCCGACGTGAAGGTCAACATGGCTTCCATTTCCGTGTTTTTTGGGAAGGCTTTCGTGTGCTCCCGATAAGGAGCAGAACGGGAATGATCTACCCTATATGTCCCCTGGCCCGATCTTCTTAGCGTTCCCGCAGCTCCGTGTGCATCTCGAACAATGAAGGAAGTAGCATCGACTAATACTCGCTCGTCTGTTTGAGCTACAACCTGAAATCCGTGCATTACGCCCGAAGCAAAGGCATCCTTCACGGACTGAGCTTCTGCCGCATTGTCGGTTAGTGCCACATAATCCAGATTCGGTACGACCATAAATACTTTGGGGCCACGTCGCTCAAAATGCACGATATATGTGCCACCCAGTTGATTGCGGTCTAGTCCAATATCATTAGATCCTAAGCCTGCCGCGAGCGAGACCTGATAAATGAATTCCTCGTCGAAGCGGTCTACTTCGAGCCAGACTTTCCCTCCGGTTTCGTCCCAATAGATCGAATAGAATCCGTCCATTTTTTCCATCCCATCCGTTTTGGATTCAATCGTGGGGATGTCCTGAGACCAAGCTGAAGTAGTTGAAATCAGAGCGATAAGAAAGCTGAGCGCAAGAAAACGTCTCATGGTGGTCTCAATTATGACGAAAAGCCTCGTGGAAGGGTTGAAATATAGGTCTTCAGGTCCTTAAAAATGAACATCCTGCGAAGGAGGAAATTCCCCGTTTCTTTGCGATCCTTAGAGGCCATTACTAGGCGAATTCAGAAGGATCACCTTATTTTCTACGCTGTCTCAAATTTAGCCGTCGCACCCCATATCGACGGCAGATGCGCTGACCACAAGGGTCCACGTGTCATTTGGGAGTTTTCCGCAACCTAGATTTTCGAATAGTGATGGAAGCAAAGAGCGCCTCCGGTAAAGTAGTCCAGATCGTCGGCCCTGTTATCGACGCACAGTTCCCTGCAGACGCAGTCCCGGATATTCTGGACGCTCTGACGATCGAAAAGTCAGACGGCACTAAGCTGGTTCTTGAAGTGCAGCAGCACCTTGGAGAGAATCGGGTCCGAACG
>DKOG01000055.1:3480-6018 GCA_002469915.1 Bacteroidetes bacterium UBA7368 | reverse complement strand
GTTGGGGCAACGCGATCAATCGTGTCCTTGATGGACTTGATCGCACTGCTTTCTCCCAGCATCGGTGTAAGCGATCCGGCATGTCGTTCGACTATCGTCTGACGCATACGACGATTTTCGGACTCTAGCTGCCCCCGATCTAGCGCATTCCGGATGCTCAACAACAGTCGATTGAGATCTGGAGGCTTCTCTACAAAATCGAACGCCCCGAGCCGCGTTGCCTCAACAGCCGTTTCGATCGTGCCGTGACCAGAAATCATGACGACGGGCACATCAATTTGCTCGCGCGCCATGATCTCAAGGACTTCCATGCCGTCCTTCTTCGGCATCTTTACATCCAATAGAACGACATCAAATCGGTCTGATCGGAGTTTTTTAAGCGCTTCTTCCCCGTCCTCCGCTTCATCGACTGCAAAATCCTCGTATTCCAGGATTTCCTTCAGCGTTCGGCGAATGCTGGCTTCATCGTCGACAACTAGAATGACGGGTACTGCCATTAGCTAGTGGCTTCTAGTTGAGCAAGAAGGAACGCGACGTTCTGCGCCTGAGAAGATGCAGGAAAGTCTTCCTGGATCGATTCGTAGGCATCAATCGCTTTCTTTGTATTACCCGCAGCAACGTAGGCTCGGGCAGCACTCTCCAGATACATAGGAGAAGTGATATCACTTTCGAAAACGCGAGCGGCGCGAGCGAAGAGATCTCCGGCTTTTGCTGGATCCCCTTTCAGTTCGTGGATGGATGCTTCACCTGCAAAGGCAGAAGCCCCGAGGTAATTGGCATCTTTCGAGAAGGCTTCGAAATTCTCAAGAGCTTGATCTAGATCACCGACGCGGAAAAAGGCATCACCAGCGTAATAGTTGGCCAGGTTGCCCGAGTCCGTACTGCCATAACGATCTGCAATTTCGACCAGACCAGTGAAGGATGCATCTCCATCCAGCGCTGCCTGAAAGTCACCTGATTCAAAATGCTGAACGGCGACCGCCATTTCAGACAACGCCTTTTCGTTTTGGCGACCCTGATTCCAGGAAAGACCAACGATAAGGGTCACAATAAGTAGGATCACTGCGGCGGCACCAAAGACTACGCTTCGGTTGTTTTCGAAATAGCCAAGTGCTCGGGCATAGGCTGTTACGACCGTATCCTCTCGCAATTCATGGCGGCGAGAAACTTTTCGAGTCGGATTCAGGGTTGACATAGATACCTATGTTTCAATGTGTAGCATTAAGGGAGGAAAACGTCTAAAACGCCCCTTCCCCGCTTGGATTCTGTGCAAAGATCAAGAAAATACCCTTTTTCTTGGTTCAGGGCAATCGGAACGCCGTCTTATCGGTCAGGTTTTCCGATTTTTCGCAAATCAGAGCATGTCAATCGCTGGAACCGCTTTCTTAACCAAGACTTAGTGGCCAAATCCTGCATTAAACGAGAATTGTCCCGACTTTTGAGATGTACAATAATGTACCACGAAAAATTGGATTCAGACCATGGCCATAAAACTGGGAATTAACGGATTTGGACGAATCGGACGTCTGGTTTTCCGCTCTATCATCGAACGTAATTCCGACGAATTTGAAGTTGTAGGTATCAACGACTTGACCAGTGCTCAGTCACTGGCTCATCTCCTGAAGTACGATTCAGTCCATCTCAAATTTCCTGGAGAGATTTCTGCCGACGATGATTCAATCACGGTGAATGGAAAACGCATTCCTGTTTTTTCAGAGCGTAATCCAGAAGAAATTCCTTGGGGACAGCTCGATACAGATGTAGTCGTAGAATCCACTGGGATCTTTCGCACCCGCGAAAAGGCTGCCATGCACCTGACTGCCGGAGCAAAGAAAGTTGTTATTTCCGCTCCTGCTTCCGGAGAAGTGGATGCTACTGTTGTTCTTGGAGTAAATGATAGTGTCCTCACGGGCGACGAACAGATCATCTCAAACGCTAGTTGCACCACCAACTGCTTGGCTCCGATGGTCAAGGTTTTAGATGACGCGTTTGGCGTGAAAAAAGGTCTTATGACGACCATCCATGCCTACACGTCTGATCAAAATATCCAGGACGCACCACACTCCGATATGCGCCGCGCCCGCGCAGCTGCCGTGTCCATTATTCCGACATCCACGGGAGCCGCCAAGGCCGTGGGTCTTGTGCTTCCTCATTTATCAGGCAAACTGGATGGATATGCACTTCGCGTTCCAACTCCAGATGGCTCGGTTACTGATCTAACAGTAGAAATTGGAAGCGATACGACTGCTGAAGAAGTCAATGCGCTTTTCAAAACAGCCGCCGAAGGTGAACTGAACGGTGTGCTGGAGTATTCAGATGAACCGTTGGTTTCAATCGACATCATCCACAATCCACACTCTTGTATTTTTGACTCGGGCATGACAAAAGTCATGGGCAATATGGTCAAAATTGTGGGGTGGTACGATAACGAGTGGGGATACTCCAACCGTACCGTCGACATGATCAAACGCCTCATGAGCGCCTGATGACCTGCTCGACGAATAGACTGCATCACGTCATGTGATGCTGGATCGGCGG
>DKOG01000055.1:0-3428 GCA_002469915.1 Bacteroidetes bacterium UBA7368 | reverse complement strand
GGGCATATGCATGCCCGCGCCGCCGTTTTCATTTTAGACCCTGCTTTGATTTTAAACAGGGCATTTTTTAGGGCCTGTGTCCACTACAGAACCTGATCTCATTCTAAACCGTGTTGTTCATGAAGACTCGCAGCCTGACCGATCTGAACTTTTCCGGTAAACGTGCCCTAATCCGCGTTGATTTCAATGTCCCATTGGGGCAAAATGCTGACGGGGAAACCATTGTGGCTGACGATACCCGTATACGAAGCGCTCTTCCAACCATTCAGCACGTATTGACCTCCGGCGGGTCCGCAATACTCGTCTCGCACCTAGGACGTCCCAAGGGTGAGGTGAAATCTGAGTTCAGTATGGGGCCGGTTGGCGAACACTTAGCCCTACTCACCGGCACGCCGGTAATCGTGGCGCCTGAGGTGCGCGGCGAAGCAGTGGAGCAGATCGCTGCTTCATTAGAGCCGGGAGAAATCATGTTGCTCGAAAACATTCGATTCGACGCAGGCGAGACCAAAAACGACCCAGACTTGTCTGCTTACCTCGGCCGTCTTGCCGACGTCTATGTAAATGACGCATTTGGCACAGCACATCGTGCCCATGCATCAACAGCCGGCGCAGCAGCTCATTATGATGAGAAGGCAGCAGGCTTTTTAATGCAGAAAGAACTCGATACGCTGCGCAAACTTACCGATTCTCCTGAGCATCCGTTCGTGGCCATAGTAGGTGGTGCAAAGGTCTCGGATAAGATTGGCATTATTGAAACGCTGCTTAAAACGGCTGATCACCTACTCATCGGTGGCGCCATGGCCTACACCTTTCTGAAGGCTCAAGGCAAGGAAACAGGCACTTCTCTGACGGAAGATGACCGCCTTGACCTCGCACGCGATCTAATTGAGCGAGCCGGAAATCGAATTCACCTGCCGGTGGATCATGTTTGCGCTGACCGATTCGCAGCCGATGCTACGCCCGTTGCTCATAAAGACAGTATTCCTGTATCGTTGATGGGACTCGACATCGGGCCTGAATCCGTCGCTGAGTACGCGTCCATTATCAAATCAGGACGCACCATCGTTTGGAATGGCCCAATGGGTGTCTTTGAAATGGACGCCTTTTCAACCGGTACTAAAGCTATCGCTTTGGCATTAGTCGAAGCCACGGAAGCAGGCGCCTTTTCCGTTGTTGGAGGCGGCGACTCCGTCGCCGCAATAGTCGGTGCCGGCCTTGAAAAACAAGTTAGCCACGTAAGTACGGGCGGTGGAGCTATGCTGGAGCTACTCGAAGGAAAAACACTTCCAGGGGTAGCGGCGTTAGCCCATTAATATGACTGATTTTGCCATCACTACCCACCAGCTCGCCAAAACGTATTCCAGCGGTTTTGGAAAAAAAGCCATTCACGCATTAAAAGGCGTGGACTTAGAGGTAGGACATGGGGAAATCGTCGGTATCCTAGGTCCTAATGGAGCCGGTAAAACTACGCTCCTGAAAATTCTACTTGGTGTGGTCTCCCCCACTTCCGGAACGGGAACGTTGCTTGGCCGGCCCATCGGGGATGTAAAATCCAGACATAGACTTGGCTATTTGCCGGAAAATCACCGATTTCCACCCTATTTGACCGCCCGTCAAACGCTAGACGTTTACGGGAGATTAAGTAGACTCGACGACGCCACCCTCAAAGAGCGCATACCGATGCTCATTGAGGAAGCTGGACTTTCGTCATGGATAGACACGCGTGTTGGGAAGTTTTCCAAAGGCATGATGCAGCGCCTCGGACTTGCTCAGGCTATGATTAATGATCCTGACGTGCTCGTCCTGGATGAACCCACGGACGGCGTGGATCCGGTAGGACGGCGCGAAATCAGAGATCGCCTCCGCCTTCTCAAAGCTCGTGGGAAGACGATCCTCATCAACTCCCACCTGCTAACTGAAATTGAATTGCTCTGTGACCGAGTCGCGATCCTTAACCGAGGCGAAATCGTCCAAGTTGGATCTATTGACGACATTTCAGGATCCCAGTCTGGATGGAGAATCGAATGCAGATCGTTGCAATCGGGATTTGACCTATCCAATTTTGGTGCTTCGCTAGAAGGTCCAGATCACGAATCAGGCATTATCGTGCCCTCTGGAAGCTTGGATAATCTTAACGCGTTGATCGATCACCTTCGCCAGGCAAACGGACAGATTGTGAGTGTAGAACGTCACAGAAGGTCTCTTGAAGCCGGTTTCCTCGATATTATTGATAGGGAGGAAAAATCCTGATGCGCACCCTATCTGGATCCCTACTCCTCACCTTTCGAGAACTTTGGGCCATGCGCTTGACGCAAGGCATTCTCCTAGTTTCCACGCTGGCATGGCTCTTCCTTTCCTTCGCGATGAATCTCGATGTGGTAGAAGGATCATTGGCTGCCGTACGCATTTTCGGTCTGGAATCTACCCCATCAGACATGATTAAAGATGCAGAAACGGGGGAATGGGTAAGACAAGCAGTTAGCGTCGACAAGTTTGTTGTTGGTATTAACTCTTTTGTTTTTGGAGCTTCCTATTTTTTGGGGACGCTCTTAGGGCTTTTCGCCACCATGCCACTCATTCGGGGGTTCTTGGAGCAAGGGCGCATAGATCTGCTCATTTCAAAACCCGTATCGCGCAATCAGCTGTTGAGCGGACACCTTTTGGGAGTGGTGCTTACCGTACTCGTGCTGGCTAGCTACCTGGTAGGCGGCGTCTGGGTGGCGCTCAGCTTAAAAACAGGCGTCTGGTTTACACACGTACTAATGAGCATTCCGCTTATCGTAATCATGTTTACAGTCATGTATTCCGTGATTTTGACAGTTACAGTAATGACTAGGAGCAATGGTCTAGCTCTGATTTTGGCCTACGGACTGATCTTCATCTCGGCCATTATGGCTGCTCACGAGCAGATTTTACCGGTCTTGTCTCCAACTGCAAAAACAGCCTTCAATACGATGTATCACCTCCTTCCCAACTTCGTTGAGGTAGTGATCATCCAGGCGCAACTCGTGACCGGAGAGGCCGTAGCATCTTGGTATTCGCTTATTTCATCTATTTTGTTTGGGGCTGTGATCTATGGATTGGGATTCATCTGGTTCAATCGTCGAGATTTCTAAGGCTGCGCCTCCTAACGCAGCGGTTTCTCACACGGGTAGCGGTGCTCGCCGTATCGCCCGCCATACGTTCGTCATGGCATGTGCCTTGATGGTGCTGGTTCTCATTCCCCTAAGTGGTTGTGACACGGAATCACTCTTGTCGTCTCCTGATTCAGATGCTGAACTAGCCTTACGCATACTGGATGGCGAGGCCATGATGATCGGGCATGTCGACATCAAATCAGGTCTCTCATTTGTTCAGTCGTTTGTCCCTGAAGCCGATATGGACAACCTAAATTCGGATGAAGACTATCTCGAGTTCAAGGCAAAGAC
>DKOG01000018.1 GCA_002469915.1 Bacteroidetes bacterium UBA7368 | reverse complement strand
AGGAGCGAATGAGCTGTTATGACCAAAATAGCTGACTAGATTCATTCCCGGTTTAATGCGCGACTCCTGAATCACGTTAATATCAATCTGAGGAAGGTCCGCCCACAAAACCGGCGTATCAATTGAAACGGGTAAGTCGCCTATCACTTGCTCTCCTGCCGTTATAAAACGCAGAACAACCTCGTTCGTAGACTCGGGATATAACCCAAGAATGGGAAGCGTTACACTGTCGGAGATATTATAAAATCGAGTGACGAGGTTTTTTCCACCATTTTGGCCTGTCATAATCATGTCGACATGAATGGGCTGAGTCACGTTAAAAGAGACTTCTGCCGTCAGAGGGGCATACCCAGACGGGTTTTGCTCGGTAACGAGCCCCGAAACCAGTTCATCCACCGTCAGCTGAATCTCAGTGTCAAGAGACTGGGAATCACATCCCGTCAGCAAGGCAACTACAAAAAGAGCGATAAAACAACGGAGCGAGATACTGCGTCGATGAGACATGTTAATTGATCCTCTTTTCCTTAGTGAAGTATCATCACAGGTGCGGAGTGCGACCCTGAAAGCGAGGTTGCAGAGACGAAATACAAACCAGGCTTAAGGTGCTGGGTATTCTGTGAAAACTGATGGCTGCCAGGCAGCAGAAAACCAGAATAAAGGACCGCCACTTTTTTTCCAAGGGTGTCAAACAATTGAACATCTACTTGCCCCCCCTTACCCATTTCCAGTTCAACTTGAAAACCCAACCGAGAAGGATTTGGGTACACATCCTGCAACTCAAATCCAATCTGGGGGCCAGAAACAGGTTCAACATCCGTCGCCTCGACGAGGGTAAAAGTCATTCTGTTGAGGTTGTAACTCCCTTTTCTACCAACATAAACTCGTAGAACATGTCTGCCCTGCGTGAGCATTATTCCGCCGGCATGTACGGAAGTCCAGGACTGCCAATCCCCCGTCTGCGGAACGGACAGGCTAGCAATCCGCTGGCCGTCCACCATCATCTCCAAATTCCCCCCTCCTGACTGGCTGGCGACCCTCGTCTCCAAACTGTACGTACCGGAGATGGTCACGTCAAACGTATACTCCATCCACTCGAATGGAGAGAGCCATCCTACATTGTATTCAAACCCTTCAGGATCCGTCGAAGCCTCTATGTCCACTCCGTCATTACGGTACTTTCCTCCCGTATTTCCGCCCCCCGGTGAGCCATCGACTCTCCAAATATCTACATCGGAATACGTGACACCCTGATTTCCTAGATCGTAATCCACCGCATTGATACTTCCTGGGACAACATGATTCTTGTACGGGGCCCGCTCAGTACCAAAGTTGTCGTTGAAGAGACTCGCCAAAACTCCTTGCTGCAAGGTAGCCTGATCAATATGTAAGGCTAAAGCCTGAGCAAAGAGTGCTTCTTTCGCAAAGTCAACCGAAGGCTTTGGTGCTCTTCCATCGAAATAGTCTAATACGGCCCGGTATTCCTTTAACAATGGAGTCGATAGAGGTGACGTAACCGAGTCAATTTTCTTGTGCGTCCACCAATTCCAACCAATATCGTTGGCCTCTGCTAATCTAGACACGGCAAAAAACCACGAATTGCTGTTTTCGCCCGTCTCGCCGAGCCAAAGGGGTACTCCCGTGTTGGCTCTCAAATCCAATAAATACTGAATAGTGCCCACATTTGGGGCATTCCAGTACTTATGGAAGGCATACACCATGTTGTCATCAAAGGCTGGATCCAGTAAGTAAAAATGGGTAGCGTAATAATTTCCTTCTATAAACAGGATGTGATTGGGATCAATAAGTCGAATCGCGTCTCTCAATCTTCCATACAAGTTCCTGAGATCTTGCTGACCGTTGACCAATTGTTCGTCCGGTGTAACGGGCTCATTGATCAAGTCGTATCCAATAATAGCTGGTTCATTAACATACCGACGCGCAATTTCTTCCCATATTTCGACAGTCATGTCTTGGTAAGGGACGGGTTCTGTCCATAGCCGTGCCTGTCCATCACTGTCTGAAATCGGTCCGGAATTTTGAGCCCCAGGCGTTGCGTGAAGATCTAATACCACGTCCAGCCCATAGGTTTTACACCATGACAAAAACGTGTCAAACAAAGCAAAACCTTCTTCCTTAAAGGATCGGGTCTCTATGTCATAAATGACATTGTAATGGAATGGAAGACGCACGTGATCATAGCCCCATTCTGCCAGCATCTTGACGTCCTTCTCTCGCACATAATGAGCCCGATACAAGGCCCAGAAATAGGCGGCATCCTCTTCGCCAATTAAATCGACGATGCGTTGATTCATATCCCTCAATGCACCTGAACCTGGAAAGTGGATCATGTAGCCTTCTGGCATGAGCCAACCACCCAATCCAACTCCGCGCATCATGGCTTTATCGCCATTTCCGTCTACTACTATCCCATTACTAGTGTGGTAAAACCCTTCCGCTGCTTGGGCATGGCCAAGACGAGCAAAAAAGATCAGTGACAGCAAAAACGCCGGAATGGCTAACATTTTGCCCAATCGATTCGTCTTCATTGCAGACACCCTATCTGGTGTATGGTCCATCTTACACGCTATCGGCAGTCAAAATAATACCGACCCAGCAACCCTCTACTACCCTGAAACGAATCAAACCCAATCTTCTCTGTTTTCAGAAACAAGACGTGAGGATTGAGCTCCTTTTCACGACTTCGTTTCACGCAACTTACCCATCCCGAGCTCGAACCCAAGAGTTGTCACTTCTAACTCGGGAATTGCCCTAAATAGGGCTCAATAGCCATCCAGTTGGTCCCTTCAGGACGTTGGTGGTCAAAAAGGTACACGGCATATCCTCCGTGGCCACTTCCGCAGTATTTCTTGGCCACCTCTCCAAAAGACGGCAACGGATCCATGCCTTCCTTTAACTGGACCTCGTGAGTCAGATTAACAGCTTCTGCTAATAGGTTCAGGTCTTGAGATAGAACAGCTCGCCTACCGATTGCTGCACCCTTAACCAACAGGTCATAATCCCTCTCCATGTTGGCCAGTTCTCGGGTTTCATGCTGCACGCCTGTCCAGAAAAGCGCCATTTTACCTTGAAGGAAATCCGGATTCACTTTCAAATCTAGGATGGGCTTCGGTCCCGACCTCCAGACGCATAATCCTGTTTCCATGATTACGGCCGGATCCTGCCAACCTACAAGATTACCCAGTTCGGCCGAAACGGCGTCTTTCCCTTGAAGAAGCGCCCAAGCTCCGGATCCCCCTACTCCTGATCGCTGTTCGTAGGGCCAATTGCTCAGGCTAACTTTCGGGGTGATCGAACAGTTTACGATGTACGCGCCTTCTCTGGAAAACCGTGGTACATCCAACCATCCTCCGGCAAAATCGACCCTTAAGGGGGCTTCAGTCACGGCTGAAACCTTATTTCGAATCTCGGTCGTCGAAACCGGTTCGTAACCTAGACTTTTTGGAAGGCTTACATAGGAAGCGCCCACTTCGGCACACAACGTGCGTTTTACGTCCTCATACTGATCGTCTTGCGTAACGGCCAGAATTGCAGGTTTGATGCGTGAGAACTCAGTTCTAAAATTGAGTGCGGGATCGGGATCACTCCCCACGATCACTTCATCCACGGGTTCGAGTGCACTCAAAATACTCATCTTGTGATCTAGCGGAATCCAAGGAAGACGCTTTTTATACATTAGCAACACGTCATCACTTGGAACGCAGACCGTTAGATGATCTCCTAGAGCTTTTGCCTGTCTAAAAAACTCCACATGCCCACCATGCAAAGCATCATAACAACCCGAAACGAAGACTTTTTTCACGATTTTGTCCATGCTTGATTGTGCCTCACGTATCGAGACGTGCGCTATGTGCTCGGTTAGCTTGCGATTATTGGCGCTCTTATCCCTTTTTCATTGCGAAGCACCCAGACTGAGAGTGCGCTGAAAGACGCCATTCTCGAGGAAATAAAGGGTCTGAGAGATGGAGCGCCGATTCTTCATGATGAATGGATGTGCGGTGGGCAAGACAATCATGTCCTGCATTCCATCAACCGCTGCGCGTTTGACTGAGACCTTGCCATCATCACTTCCATCTATCATCATGGACAGAAACAGATTAATCGTCCTATTTCCCGTGATGACTCCCAGCTCAAACCCGGCTGGACCTAATTGCAGAGGCATGCTAGAATCGTCCGTTCCCAGCTCCTTTCCTGCAGGTCCATTGACCAAATTAAACAACCAGTTTTCGCCTAATCGGTCTACCACTTCGCTTCCCTGATTCGGCGGGCTCAGCATGACGACACGCCCCACTGGATTAACCAACTGATGCTCAGCCAGATACCGCACAAGGATGCCACCCATTGAATGGGTAACAAAATCAAGGGTGGTATCTCGATCACCTACACATGCCTCGATCTCGGGTAATACGTGATCTTTAGCTAGGACTTCGATTTTATGACGAGTCGATGGATAGCTAATATTACAGGTCCGAAAGCCTTTTTCCTGGAGTGCTTGCTCCATCCGATTCATCGATCCTGCTCGACGAGAAAGACCATGCAATAGCACGATTGTTCTTTGTTCAGTGACGTCTTGAGCCGAAACATGACGAGGCCATCCCGTTTGAGAAACGAACAGGAGCGCCGCTAACACATATTTTAGTAGGGTTGAAATCTATCTAACTCGGTTTTAGAAGAAGCTGCTCGAAGCATCTATTCTCCGCTTCAAATGTCTCCTCACGCAGATAATACTACTCCCGCACGAAGTACGAGTTGCGTGATCGTGCCCAAAAACATAACGTATACACCTCACCGCACTCGTCGGGCAGCTACTCGACGTATCCGATCGTCAACTTTGGAAGGACGGATCGCGCGTTAATCTGAACAACCGGTATTTATCTACGCTCATTCTCTTGATTCAAGAGAATGAGCAGTTGGTCAGTAAAGAGCGTCTGTTTGACAAGGTATGGAGTGACGTCGTTGTTAGTGACGTCGTTGTGAGAGACAGCGCGTTACCTCAAGGCATAAAAGAGATCCGAAAGGTGCTCGAGGACAACGCGGTAAGCCCTCGGAGTATGCATTGTGTTAGACGTGAACTAGAGTGTCTCAAAGCCCATTTCCAACAGATTTCCTTCACATTAAAAGCGCTGATTCGATATAACAGATTACCTTCGCTCCTCGCCTCAGCCTAATCTCTTGCGATTTTTGCGCGTTCCGCGTCACGTCCTGCTTTCTGAAATAGTCTAGCCGCCCCCAACCACATAGCCATGAAAAAGGCCGTTAGTGGGCCGGTAAAACCCCACCCCATGACTAGCGCAATTACGAATACAAGAGCCTGAGCACCAGCTGTGATGCGCATGGCGATAGCTAGCTTGAGGGGATCGAATCGTGAGACTAGAAAACCAATCAACGCAATCAGCAAGACACCGTAAAACATGAGGTTAACGTCGTTGTCCTCCGATCCAATGATACCCACGGCTCCGTTCATCCAGAATTGCAAAAAAGCGGCAAATAAGGCGAGGCCGATGGCGGTCTTGAAAGCAGCGTTACCCGTTTTTCGAGCTGCTAGCTCATAGGTGATACCTACACCGAAAAGAAGAACACCGAATATCACAAAATCGGCTACATCCCAATTCACTTCATCGGTGAACTGCATGGCAATCAAGGGTACGAGCAAAAGTATAATGGCTCCCGCCCAATAGGCTTTTCTCAGTGACCTACTTCGATGTGATCCAACGTTCTCAGAGCGACTCGACATATTACTGCCTCTTGAAGTGAATGAGGTAAAAGCATACCACTCAAGGCCAAACGATACATGAGCAGTTTATGCGGTGATTATAAGCCATGATGAGCAACGGCCAATCCAATACAGAGGCAGCAATAGTTAACTATTCTTTTCTCGCTTTCTCTCTTGAACAACGGTTTCTGGCGTCTGGTCCGCAACATCCCTTTCATCAAGTATCGATTGGTGTGGTAATTCAGCGTCCGCCCGAATAGAGCCTTGTTCGTCGTTGATGCTTGATGATGTAGCTTTTTTAGGCGCTACTGCTTGCTCAAGTCTAGTTGACAATTCTGTCAACTGTTGGCGAAACCTACGAGCGGATACGGAAATCATGGCTCTCACACCTCCTAGCGACAAGGACCCTACCATTCCTGCATAAATGAGCTCAGAGATCTTGGATATATCTGGTAACGAATGTGCGACCATAAGAGTCAGGAAAGAGGTCAGGCCAAATGCCGCGATGTACATGGCCACCGCCCCTTTGTAACCCTTGTGGATCCGGATCGATGTCTTCCCTTTTACAGGCCTCATGGAAACCGTGAGTTCCTCAAAATTAATCCCCGATTCCCCCTCTCCTACGATGTGCGACCATCTTCTGGTAGCTCCAACCATCTCGGACTTCCCACTCTTACCGCTGAATTCCTGCAATTCAGATAGGGCCTCATTCCATTGCTCATCCGATACCGCTCCTTCCACCAAAGCTGTTTGATCAACCTGAAAAGGAGCGCCCCAAAAACTAAACGAGGACTCCGGATTTCCTTCCTTCTTTTCTAACGCAGCTTCAATTAGAAACCTGGATGGAATACCCAATTCATCGGCAATCGACTCAGTTTCAGATAACGTCAGGTTGTGTTGACTATCGTCCAACGATCGTTCGTGTAGCTCAGAGGCCCGCTGAATGAGACTACCGACTTCCTCTTCGTTGAATTTCATAGTAGCTTTTTAGGATCGGGTTGTGAGATCGTATTCAGGAGATATAAAACACCAAAGAGTCGAACATGACTCACGTTCCGAGACCGACGACATCGGCCTTGCTCTAAATGAGGCCTCCAAATCAGTATGACCAACCAAAACGCTAACCGCAAGGCAGAAAAGTCATACCTAGGAATGAGCATTTCCTTATCCAAATGTCATGAGACAGCGTTGAAAGGAAACTTCGAGAGCACTGCGAACCAATGACGGAATGCGTAAAATAGGAGCCGAAGGCGGAACAAGCTTTTTTCGGTGTTGTGACCTCCTCTTCTGCACGGACCATACACTCAATACGTTCAAACCATGCGCTCTCTGATGCTCATTTTCGTGGCCGGGTTTTTTTCTGTCGTCCTTTCTCTCAACGCAAGCGCCCAGAACATTCCTCCAGAAGGCTTTACCGCCCTGTTTAACGGTGTTGATTTAGAGGGTTGGTTTGG
>DKOG01000186.1:1451-2711 GCA_002469915.1 Bacteroidetes bacterium UBA7368 | reverse complement strand
GAGCCTTCCATGGCTGGGCCAGCAAGTTTACCGATACCGAGACCGGCACCAAGAGCAACGAGACCGGCACCAAGACCTGCACCGAGGTATGCTAGAGCTGTAGGTTCCATTAGAGTTCCTTTTGTCGTTTTATGTTTACGAAGTGGATTAGGGAAAAACTTATGAGAGCGCCGGGGCGGTCTCTCCGGAAGCTTCGGCCTCATGGCCGTGGGCTTCATCATGATGGTGATGCTCTTCGATGGCCATGCCAATAAACAAAGCCGAAAGCATCGTGAACACGTACGCCTGGATAAAAGACACCAGGAGTTCGAGAAAATAGATAAACAGGGCGAAGGCGATACTCACTGGAGCTACACCGTAACCCGCTCCCGGACCAAAAATATTGGCAAAGGAAAAGATCAAACCAATCAGACTCAAGATCACAAGGTGACCGGCCGTCATGTTGGCAAAAAGTCGAATGGCCAGCGCGATAGGTTTAGTCAAGATCCCGAGGACCTCAACGGGCATCAAGATGGGCTTCACAAAGGTTGGAATCCCTGGCGGCCAAAAAATGTGCATCCAATAATCCTTGGTGCCCCCAAGCTGCGTTATGACAAACGTAAAGGAGGCCAGCACTACCGTAACCATGAGGTTAGAAGTGGCCGTAGCACCAAATGGAACGAGACCAAGCAGGTTACACGTCAGGATGAAAAAGAAAACGGTCAGTAGGTAGGGGACGTACTTATCTGCCTTGGCTCCCAAATTCGGACGCGCAATGTCGTCTCGAACAAAAATGATTAGCGACTCGAACATATTCTGGAAAACACCGGTAGGAGCGGTATCGCGACCCACGCCTCTTTTGTACTTCCCAGCCATACGAGCCATGATGAGAAACACGATGGCCATTCCAAGCCAAGCAAAGAACAGATGTCGGGAAATAGATAGATCTAACACAACGTGAGCACCGTGCCCTGGGACAAGGTGCCCCTCGAGCTGGGTGAGCGTTATGCCAGCATATAGTTTTTCTTCGGCGTGCTCATTTTCAGCCGATGCATGATCGTCTGACTCTTCGGCGTGCTCGCCCTCAGTAGTCGCATGCCCTCCGTCCACTTCTGCGTGGTAGCCACCATTCAGGATGGCAGATGCTGTCGACCCGAAAAACTCAAATCCATAGCTTCCATCTTCATGCTGGACTACAAAGAGCCTCGGCAACTGGTATTTACCCCAAGGTTCAAAATCCAGATAGTATGCGTTGGCGCTGTGATGAAGGGCGTCTAGCTC
>DKOG01000186.1:0-1429 GCA_002469915.1 Bacteroidetes bacterium UBA7368 | reverse complement strand
AGCATCGGATGGCCACGCGAACATGGCCAGTTGGGCGAAGAAGACAAGTATGAATGCTCGTTTTATCAGCATAAAGTCAAAAAGGTCAAGGTTGGCCTTTCAATCGGTGGCCGAAGAAGATTCCGACTCCGAAATATCTTTTTGTCTCCGATGCAACATGATCGTCTCAGTGGTCAGACCCACGGTGAAGACTGCAAAAAATGCAATCAACAAAACCGTTTGATCTACCGGAGCAAACAAGAGCACCAGCGTTAAGGTGATGACCGCCACAAAAATCCGGGCGACCATGCCACCCATGACGATCATCATGAACGTTCGCGACGAAGATCGCTGCGCAATACTACCGATCCAGAGAGCTGCCACCGAGTAAACGGCTGCGAGGCTTGCCCCTAGTAGAGCACTGAAACAAAAACTATCGGTCATGTAGATCTACGGCTGGCGGAATTCACGCGAACATTTCAGAAGCGCAAAAATAGGGAGAATCGTACGGATGACCGCCGTGGAGGGGTGAATTATGAATGAATGGATCCCATTCTGAGATGAAAATAAAGTGAACGAGAACGAACCAAGAACGCGATAAGATTAATCAGCGAGGTTAGGAGGCCCATCCGAGCCAACATCTTGATCATCTTCGTTGCCTTCTACTTCTTTTGCAATCCGCACTAATTGAATAAAAAAGGCCGCCATACCCACAACACTTCCGGTGACGAGAAGCCAAGGAGTTGTGTCCAGCCATTTATCCATAAAATATCCTACTCCTACATAGAAGAGCATCGACCCGGCCAATTGAATGCCGATGGTCAGATACGGTGAGGCATCTTTAAGACTGCTTTGCCAATTGGGGCCATCAGTCACCTGATGTCATCGAAAAAGCACTTTTTTTCGGATTGGTTATGGTACCTGGCTGCTTTGGACCCTGATTAGACAGGTTTCCCTTCAGCGCTTCGGCTCGCGACTTGTCCAACTGGCCCATTTGGCAATTGCCATCTATAATAGCTCCTTCCTCAACGATCAGACGCGTAGTACGAATCGTACCCTCGACCTTAGCTGTTCCCTTGAGCACCAAAAGACCTTTGATGGAGATTTCCCCCAGTAAATGACCTGCTACATCAGCATTAGCTGCGTGGACCTCGCCTTCAACGGATCCTTCTTGCGCAATGATGGCTTTCCCATCCACGCGCAAGGTGCCTTTCAACTTCCCACTAACCCGCGTATCATCTTTCGCGTTTAGGGTGCCTTCAAGTTCTGTTCCGGCTGCGATCAAGTTGATCTGTGCCGGATTTCCGGGTGCAATGTGTTTAGCCATGACGCAAGGTGTTTGTCGATTTGATACTACCAACCCAGAACATAGGCTCTAGGATCCTGAGCAAGTCCCTCATGCCACAATTCAAAGTGCACATGTGGCCCTGTCGTTATTTCTCCCGTATTA
>DKOG01000108.1 GCA_002469915.1 Bacteroidetes bacterium UBA7368 | reverse complement strand
GTTGCGCGCCTTTTTGTGAGGAAACGAAAACACAGCCATCCCACAAGATCTTGATCCACTCCCATTCAGTGGGTGTATTTCGTTCCGAAAGCCACCCATAACCGTCCTTTAGCGGCCTGATCTGGACGTTAACGTGGCGAGACGTAAACTTGTCGCTGCATTCAGGGCATCGGGTAACATGCGCCATCCCCAATTGCTATCCGTCGTGCCCGGTGTGTTCATTCGAGCGTCAGCGTCAAGACCAAGTACATCTTGAACGGGTGTAACCACGTATCGACAAACGGAATGCATCAAGGCTGAAATGGCTGACCAAGTAAGCTCATTTTCACCCGCATCATCCAGATTCAAGTAGGCCCGGCAATGCGCCTTCGCTTTAGCAATCTGTTCCTCATTCTGGGTGCTGGCCGTATCGGTCCACCATCCCATGAGCGTATCGTTGTCATGCGTCCCGGTGTAGGCAACGAGGGGCTCTACATAATTGTGGGGTAAAAACTCATTGGAGCCGTCTGTGTCGAAAGCAAATTGCAAAATGGCCATCCCAGGAAGACCAAATTCCTCCATAAGACGGGTTACGCCGTCCGTAATAACACCTAAGTTTTCCGCAATGACGGGCAGGGCACCCAAATTTGATTTGAGCGCAACAAACAAGTCCGCACCAGGTCCCTTCTTCCACACACCGTTGATTGCGGTTTTTTCAGAAGAGGGCACCTCCCAATAGGCTTCAAACCCTCGAAAATGATCCAGTCGAACCAAATCGACCAGTTCCAAGATGCGCGCCATTCGTGAAGTCCACCAGGCATAGCCGGTTTGCTTCATGATATCCCACCGATACAACGGGTTGCCCCATCGTTGTCCTGTTTCAGAAAAATAGTCCGGCGGTACCCCAGCAACAACCGTCGGATTTCCCGACGCATCCAAATAAAAAAGGTCTCTTCTCGCCCATACGTCAGCAGAATCTTCAGCTACGTAGATGGGTAAATCGCCAAAAATCTGTATGCCCCGATCATTACAGTATCGCTTAAGCGCGTTCCACTGTATATCGAACAAGAATTGCCAGAACATGACCATCAGGATATGATCTTCATGTTCGGCTTTAAAGGCCTCTAGTGCCGCCGCGTCCCGATCGCGAAGTGAGACAGGCCATTCGGTCCATTGCACTTCCTCATGAGCCTGTTTGATGGATTCAAACAACGCATAATCATTCAACCAGTGCGCATGACGCTTCTGAAATGCTGAAAACGCCACCGACATGTCCAAAAACGAGCCTTTACAAAACGTATTCCATGCTTTTTGCAGCAGTTGAACCTTGAAGGGGATGACCCGATTAAAATCAACTTCTACCTCAGAGAACGAAGGCACAGATTGAACATCCTCTCCCTGAAGTAGGCCCACTTCTAAGAGGTGATCAGGTGAAATGAATAAGGCATTCCCAGCAAAGGTAGAGGGTGATGCATAGGGCGAATAGCCGTACCCCACGGGCACAACAGGAAGTACCTGCCACATCTTCTGCCCCGACTCAGACAAGAAATCGGCAAAACGGTAGGCTTCGGGTCCCAGATCTCCAATCCCGTACCTTCCAGGTAGCGATGTAATATGAAGTAAAAGCCCGCTGGCCCGATTTGTTGACATGAAAGGTGGAAAAGTAGAGCTGTAAAACTGGAATCCGCTGGGGAAGGTAGCCACGGAAGTAATAAAAGTGTTCTTGACCTGCCAAAAAACAAAAATATTGCTAGATTCTTGGTCAAATACGGTAATGTTCGGCGAAGCTGAGAAGTGTAACCAAGTTGTCGAAAGAGGCGTAAACAAACGATTCCAACGTTATAGACCTCGTACTCTAGTGTTGAGGTCAAGAGCAGTCCATTTCAGCCATTCGACGCTATGAA
The DNA here is from genome assembly GCA_002469915.1 of Bacteroidetes bacterium UBA7368. GTDB lineage: Bacteria > Bacteroidota > Rhodothermia > Rhodothermales > UBA10348 > UBA10348. The sequence continues at coordinate 4,749 of DKOG01000108.1, read as the reverse complement.
CGATCTTTTTTCCATACTCAACTTGGCCGACTATCGGTTCATCCACGGATTAATCGAAAGTCCGTTCAACCTGACCGACGATACCCGTATTTCGACCCTGGTAGCTGCCTTCGAAAAAGAAGAGTCTCCTGAAAACAGGTCTGCTCTGAACACGCAACTGGAGTCCTCTCTTCGATATTTAGGGAGCTCCGACCTGGCATACACCTTTCGGTCTATCACAGGATCTGATCCGGGAGTGTCCTTTCAAGAGATGATCCGAGATGTAGCTTCTACTATTAACGTGGACCCACCTGCTCTTGGAACGGCCCGAGAGATGGTGGAACAGCTGGCCACAGACTATGCCACAAAGCAATTTGCCGATCTGTCTACCGAACAACAGCAACAGATGCTAGAAGACCTGGGAGTGGATCGCGAAAAAGCCGCTTCTTTTTTGGCGCGCTCCGCGGGCGTATTCGCTCTCCCGATGCTCATTGAAGCGTTCAACTTTGTAATCGTTCAAGGACTTATTAAAACGATCGTTTTCGGTACCATTGCCAAAATTGTCGGATCTCAGATAGCCGGGAGATTATTTTCCTTTCTCGTAGCCCGAATGCCTTGGTGGGTATCCTGGATCGGACCCGCAGCATGGACGCTGTCCATTGGGTGGACAACCATTGATTTGCAAGGCCCTGCAAAACGTAAAACAGTACCTATCGTTCTGTATCTCGGTCTCTGTTCACTTCGCGAACGTCACGATTTGGAGGCGAGTTGATCGGCTGAAAAGGCGGTATACAAGTCATTAACTATTTCCCGAGCTCTGCCTATCGGGATATCTACTAACTCGGCCGGCTGCATCGGAGAAGCTCCTGCCGTATCAAAATACACGTTTTGCACGCCCAAACGTCGTTGGAAGTAGTTACCATCCATAGAGAAGGCCTGCATTTTCTCGGTTGGGATCAACCACATGTGCTTTCTAAAAATGCCCTTGCGAACCACGAATCCAGTTTCGGTCAAGGCAAAGCCCATATTTCTATATCGGGCGATAGATAAGGCTAGAATCAGCGGCAACAGTGCAAGTCCCCACGTCATATCTGCGACCCAGATATGAAAAGGCAGTAAGATGATGGCAGCCGCAATGCTCATTCGTAACGCAAAGCGCCGGATGGTAATACGGGAAACGGATTCAAATTGATCGGGTATTGACATCCCTCCAATCAACTCAAGAACAGCATCAATTTCATGGCGGTGCGCAAACGGAACAGCCACTTGAAAACCGCTTTCTTTCAAATCAATTCCTAGCGTCTGAAGCTCAAGCCTAAACCAGTCAAAACGCTGCATCAATGGATTCGTCCGAATGATCAAGGATTGAACCCGCTTCAGCGGAATCGTCCCTTCAGCCAGCGTCAATAATCCGTGCTTTCGATGCAGTTTGTTTCCGATCAGGTCCAATCGAAACTGATGGAAGCGATTCACCGATATGAAGATGCCGGACGTCCATCCGAGGAAAGCTGCAGTCAGTACTCCTAATATGCCCGCTAACCAAGGTGAGGATTCGATGGATGCTCTCCAAGGATCGAGAGGTCCACGAAGTAGCCACGAAAAGAACACGGTTGGATCGGGCTCTATGTATTGCAAAAGTGAGAAAAAGGCCGCGAGATAGAGCAAGGAAAAATGAAAGGCACCAGCAGTAAATACCCTGCGGGTGCTCATTTGGAAAATGGGCTCAGACGTGGCCTCACTGACATGAAACGCTTCATCCTGCAGGTCAGATTGCCCTGAGCCCTCCTCTTGCATCATCCGTTGCATCTGACGCAAGGATTCTCGGATTTCCTGGGCATCATGCACACCTACATATTCTAGCACGCCCTCTGCTTTGGCGCTCCCCGCGGTGTACACAGCCACCTTAGCGGTTCCGAGCAGGCGTGGCAAGGGCGACTGCTCAATCTCAATATTCTGGATGCGCTCAATGGGAATATTGCGCTTTCTCCGTGTAATGACCCCAGAGTGAATGACCAGTTCCGTGGGTGTAATCCAGTACCGGAATCGTATGTAGTACAGCGCAATCCACGGTATGATGAACATAGCGTACACACCGGCCAACACGAGATTAAACCATGCTGTCGAGTCCCCAGACGTAAACACCGGCAATAAGATAAATCCTAGCGCCGGCAGACTGACGACCATACGCTGTAACAGCGTCATGGGATGGAGACGTCGTACTTCGTTAGAGGGCTTCATCAGTGATATAGGTCTTCATTTCGTCTCGCAATCTCTCCGCTTCGGACATGGCAAGACCTGGGAGAGACACGTCACTACTTCGAGTGCCGGCGGTGTGAATGATCAATTTCCCCAGTTCATATTCCCTCTCGAACAAGTCCTGAGACACATCCAAATGCTGCAAGCGTCGCAATGGAACGACTGTGTGAACCCGGTTGAAAATGCCATGAACCAATACCAATTCGGTGGGCTGAAGCGCATAGCGCCAATAGGCATATCTAAGTGAAGGAATCCACCAAGAAATACTAAATCCCACGATCAGGGCAATGGCTGGAAGAACCCCAAACGGAGCCAATTTGTCCGAATCGAAAAAATTCAGAATGTCCACAACCAGCACAGCCAACATAAAGATGCCCATCCATATGCCTGTTTTGATTCGCCAGACCGTAACGATTTCTGGAGCCAGCTTATTAAGCTCGGAAAAAGAAGCCACACCCGCTTCCGTATTCGGGAGGATGGATTTGTTGGAGGTGTTTTCCATATAAGTATCGCGGGTAATGACGACTACTCCATCACGCATGAATGAATGAAAAGGTTCAAAAAGCCCGTCGTCGTTCGACTAGTTAACCTGCAATTTGAATACTATTGCCGCGAGTGCGCCACCCACCAGCGGACCTACAATGTAGAGCCACAGATTTCCGAATCCACCATCTCCCAAAACGGCATCAACCAGAATCGCGCCTAATCCGACGGCCGGATTGAATACGCCACCTGAAATATCTCCGACCGCCCAAACACCTGCCATCACGATGACACCAATGGCCAGACCGTAGTAGGCATTGCCTTTCGTTGCATCATTAATTGCCACCTGAAGGATGACCAGCACGAGCGCAAACGTGAACAAAATTTCAGCAAAAAGCGCCCGAGCAGCGTCTGCTTCAGGAGCAATCGTTAACGTATTGCCCGTGAGATAACTGGACGCAATACCAGCTAGAACAGCTCCAATCAGTTGAGTACCTACGTATTTCAACGCTTCCCCAGATTCAATCTTGCCATTCATCAGGAATCCCAAGGTTGTAGCAGGGTTGTAATGAGCGCCCGATATATGACCACCCATATAAATCATACCCATCAGTCCAGTACCGATGACCAGAGGTGCGAATGGGGTGCCTGATGAAATGGCCAGACCAATCGTCAGGACAAGAAAAAATGTCCCAATCCCTTCGGTAATGAGTTTATTCAAAGTGCACCTTCAAATTGAGTGGAAGAGCTGGCTAGCACCATGCCTTGCGAACTCTGATGGGGTTATGCGTCCATGAGAAGATCAGAATAGGATCGATCTATCAGGTCTTCTGGCTGAATCCCAAGTAATTCGATCCAGGCATCACATTGCTCACGCAACGCGTATTCTGTGTGCGACCCATCCGCATCGATGGCTTCAATTTCCACAAACGTTCCTAGTTCATGAACCACATCTAAATGGAGCTTAACGTTTTCAACAAACCATATTTCGCGTTGCTTGTCGACAACAACCAATACCCCATTAGAGGCAGAAAGCACCTCTTTCAAGGCTGGATCTGGAACCAGCTTATACAAGACGACATCCGAACGCTTAGGCCCGGCCTGATTACTTCGACTGTAGAAAATCAGGCTATTTTCAATATTGCCTTCACGCAACTTCAGACGCCCTTCCGAAACGTTGAAGTAAGTATCGATTTGATGGTCTAGTCCAACTTGACGGGCGTTTTTGGACCGTAGAATAGCTCTAATGTGGTCATGACGATCAGACCGGGCTTTGATTTCAATATTCAACCGCACCCCACCAGCCATCGAATTATCGTCCCTCATCGATGTTAGAGTCTAGACAGTTCTTCTTGCACAACGGCTCTGATAAAATCAGTATTCCGCCAGTAGGTCACTTTTCGACCATTGATAAAGACGGTAGGAGTAGAACTCAATTGTGTCGCTCTGCCATATTCGAGATCATCCAATACTCTCTGGTGTACGTCCGGGCGCACCATACAGGTGGCAAACGCTTCGCGGTCCCACCCCATATCCTCAGCAATACTCATGTAGAGTTGAGGTGAGAGCGTGACCTGATTACGAAAGAGTTCATCATGGTAATTCCAAAAATCACCGAACTCAGTCGCACAGACACCCGCTTTGGCCGCATTACCAGCTTGCGCGTGAAGCTGAGACTGCATAGAGGTGTTGATTGAACTATCCAGCGGGTAATTCATGAAGGTCATTTTCACGTCATCCTGATATTCGAACAGCGTTGGACGCAAGTGAAAGGCAGAATCGCGACAGGCAGGACACTGAAAGTCAGCAAACTCCACCACTTCCACAGCGGATTCGGGGTTTCCCCACACCGCAGCCTCAGGATGCGTATCCACTTGGATCTGCTGCTGACGAAAATGTGCATTCAGCGCTACATCCATATCAAACCCAACCGTACCGGTGAGCGCGCGCTGATGATTCAGCGCGCCAGCATATCCAATTCCAAAAACGACAGCAACTGTGATGCCCACTTTTACGAGCTGAGGCGAGAAT
>DKOG01000085.1 GCA_002469915.1 Bacteroidetes bacterium UBA7368 | reverse complement strand
CGCCGTCTGTCTGGAGCGGCAAGGTTCTGATACAGTTCTTTTTGGGATGGTGGCTTGGCGTACTCCGCAGATACACGCGAGCGAACCGCTTTTCTAAATCGTGGATCGCGCGGCATCATTCCTAACAAAGCCAACTCCGTCCCTGCCGTAAATATGAGCGCGGCATCAAAAAACCAAGCTGGAGCACCCGTCAAGCTGACCCCAAAGGCTACCATCATAGCCATAATAAGGAATGTAAGATTCCACGGATGTAGAAATGCTTCCTTCGTGTAGTTGATATCCTGATGTATGGGCTTCAATCTAGTCTCTGATCTTCCTCTTAGCGACAGCCGATTAAGGCTTCATTCTTCCGATAGTTTTTTCTGGAAGGGGCTTCTCTTCCGATTTGGTATCAATTGGACTCGGTTCGGAAGTAGGTGCATTCTTCTGCTGAACGGCACCCGTTTCCTGCTTCATCTGATTGATTAGGTCCCTAGCTCTCGCCTTTTTCTGTTCCTCTTCCAATTTCGCCAACTCCGCCGCGTCCTGAGCCTCAGACACTTCTGAGTTCATCTCAACAGAGTCCAGTGCCACTTCCATGCGAGCCTCTGACAAGGCTGAATCCATTTGAAGGCGCTCGATCATCTGACCATGCTCATCGAATAGATCCTGCATATCCGTAGCCATACCAGTCACCGCTTTCGTGACCGACGACTTTCTAGATGCCGATCGTTGCGCCTTTTTAAGATCTCTGATCTTACGAAGATGCTCTTTTTCGGCTTCTTTTAATTTCTGATACTCTTCAGGTGTCATGATCGAATCTTATTGACCCTTTGTACGCTGTTTTCCAATGGTCTTATAACCCGTCTCAGCTTCTTGCTCTGAAATATCGAGTTGCGGCTCTTCGGCTGATCCACTCGTATCACCTACGCCCATTTCAAGTTTGAACTGCTTGACCAGTTCTGAAGCACGAATCTGCTGCGCGTCTTCCTCGATTTTGAGCGTTTCTGTGTCCACAGAATCCAACGCCATTTCCATGCGAGCTTCATTGAGTGCAGTTTGTTCTTGGATACGATTGAGCATTTCGTCGTGGGTCTGATCGATGCCAGCAACCTCAAAGGACTCGAGTGTATCCGCAACTTTGGCCTGCCACTTGGCACGTTCGTGGGCACGCAATGCATCTTTCGCTTCTGCAATCTTACGTTCTTTCTCCCGCATGAACGCTTTTTTGACCTGAAGAGCCTTGTCGTATGCCGCAGATGCATACTTGAGTTGCTCTTTAGCCGATGATACATTTTCTCTGACCGACTCTAGTCGCATTGCGTATCGCTCAGCAATGTCATCGCGTCCAGCCTGAATTCCAGCTTTTACTTTGGAAGTAACGTCAGCCAGTTCCTTCTCATACTTTCGTACTTCTTTCTGAAGCATCATCACGTTGGCTTTCACCGTTGCGATGTTTTCGTTCATTTTCGGGACCTGATCGTTGAGCTCCCTAATGTTCTGCTCGAGGATCAACTTGGGATCTTCGAGAGCGGAAATTGCACCGCCGAAAACAGATTTAACAAATCGCGTGAAACGTGACCAGATGGACATGGCTTTCTAAATGTTAGTTAACGGGAATTCATTTCCCGTATCAAATATAGTAATGATGCGGATTCAATCATCAAACTGAAGAAAAAACGGCACGTTTCTCTTCAACTTACACCGGAATTTCCAGCTCGTGAAACCTTACTACGTAAAGAGTCTGCTACGGATTCACCCAACGGCCATTCTGATACTTTGAAAGTAGACGACTCCCCTCTTTTGGGGTCTCCTCGTCAAACTTAAAGGCGGCCATCATTACGGGAATAGTACGTTCAATGTGTGCATTCGTAGACGCCTGAATCAGAGCAATAGACTCTCCTATCTGAACGGTATCCCCCGGCTTCACCGTAAGGATGATACCTGCCAAAGGATCTACACTATCCTCTTTGGTGGCTCTCCCGGCGCCTAAGACCACAGAAGCACGACCGATATCTCTGGAGTCAATCCACTTTATGACGCCCGATTGGCTAGCATGAACAACCACTTCGACCCGATTTTCATTTCTGGATGCTGGATCTCGAATGGCCTGAGCACTGCCCCCTTGAACCTCAACCATCTCAACAAACTTTTCGAACGCTCGGCCAGAAGAAATAGCAGAATTACACAGCTCTTTCGCTTCTTCTTGTGACGATGCGACCTTTCCAGCAAGTAACATCTCAACGGCTAGCGCGATAGTCACTTCCATGACATCATCTGGTCCGTTTCCGTGCAAGCAGTCAATACACTCTACGATTTCTGGCCAGTTGCCTGTAGCATGGCCCAGAGGATTGTTCATGTCCGTCAGAAAAGCAGTTGTCGGAGTACCGAAACTCTCAGCCAGGCGTGTCATCGTCTCGGCAAGTACTCGCGCATCCTGTTCGGACTGCATCATGGCTCCAGATCCGCATTTCACATCCAGAACCAATGCATCCGCACCCTCAGCTAGTTTTTTCGAAAGAATGGAGGCGGCAATAAATGGGATGTATTCGACTGTACCGGTTGCATCTCGCAACGCATACATTTTTTTATCAGCCGGAGCGATGTCTTTGGTCTGCCCGATCATAACCACGCCAATCTCTGCCAGCTGCTTGCGATAAACTGCTGTAGATACGGTCGTTTGAAATCCAGGTATAGATTCCAGCTTATCGAGCGTTCCACCTGTGTGCCCCAGACCCCTTCCCGATATCATGGGCACTTTTACACCGCAGGCCGCCACTAGAGGAGCCAATACGATTGATATTTTATCGCCAACTCCGCCGGTAGAGTGTTTGTCCACCTTAATCCCCGGAATCTCACTCAGATCCAACACTTCTCCAGAGTGAAGCATCGTTTCGGTAAGCGAAACCATCTCAGATTCAGACAGCCCTTGAAGGAAGGATGCCATCATGAAGGCAGCCATCTGATAATCAGGAATAGAGCCATCTGTATATCCCTTTACGAGAAAAGAAATCTCTTCCCGAGAGAGTGCTCCACCGTTCCTTTTTTGGATGATCAGATCAATTGCATTCATGGAAATTCCAGATTGATGGATATGAACGTACAGAGCAAATCAGTTAAGTCAAACAGAATCGGTCGGGTTCGACTTCCCGCCTACCCACCGGAGGATGGAGTAGCCCAAAAGTCCGGCTAAAATGGAGGCAAACAAAATGCCGCTTTTCGCACGAGCCAAAATTTCAGGGTCGGAAAAAGACAGGCCACCAATGAAAAGGGACATCGTAAATCCTACACCAGAAAGTACAGCTACGCCGTAAAGATGGCCCCATGTGACTCCTCGCGGTAGAGAGGCCCAACCTGTCCGTAGTGCTGCCCAAGAAAAAAGGACCACGCCCAATTGCTTCCCGATAAAGAGTCCTACGATGATTCCTAATGCCACTGGGTGCACTAGGGCATCGAGTATAGACATGCTTCGTAGATCCACACCGGAATTAGCCAACGCAAATACAGGCATGATGAAGAAAGCTACCCATCCATGCAGTGAATGCTCCATTCGGATGAGCGGAGTTTCCGCGTCTTTAGAAAGAACTTCCAAGGTATGCACCACATCATGGTTATTTGACTGCATTTCCTTTGTCTCTCCGTCCTTCTTATCTGTTTGTATAGAAGATAAAAAGGCTAATGCCTGCTCCTTGAAACTGGCTACATTAATGCGCGGTCTGGCTGGAATGGTGAGAGCAAGTAAAACACCTGCAATCGTTGCATGCACCCCGGATTTTAGAAACGCTACCCAAAGCACAATTCCCAGCAAGACGTAGAATGATGTTTTTCGAATGCCGAGCGCGTTTCCAATTAGCGCCACTACCCATGTGCTCATACCCACGCCAAGTGCGATGAAGTTGAGCTTACTGGTGTAAAAAATGGCGATGACAAGAATGGCACCTAAGTCATCAATGATGGCCATAGCCGTCAGGAAAATCTTCAATGAGACGGGTGCACGAGTCCCTAGCAAGGCTAAAATACCCAGGGCAAACGCAATATCTGTTGCCATGGGAATTCCCCATCCCGAAGTAAAAGGCGTTCCTCCCGTAACCAACACATACAAGGCCGCAGGTACGAACATCCCACCTATAGCTGCGAAAATGGGTAAAATCGCATCCTTAGGAGTTGATAACTCTCCAGTGAGCACTTCTCGTTTTAACTCAAGGCCTACCAAAAAGAAAAACAGAGCCATCAGCCCATCGTTTATCCACAGTAAAAGCGGCTTGGCAATGGTTAACGCCCCGAACCCAACTGTGACGGGAATCTCTAAAAGCTGAAAGTAGGCTGAGGAAAGCGGTGAATTGGCGAGGATCATCGCCAATACGGCCATCCCAATAAGTAGGATACCAGAAGAGGCTTCCAGCTTCATGAACTCCTGAATAGGGCGCAGTAACCCATCCACGGGCCGCGCTTCTAAAGGTCTAAAAGAATCGTTTTTCATAGAGTACCCTGACGATAGACAGTGACCTGTGAACGAGGATGGATCAACCAAATTCCATGAATTTCACTTCACAGAATGCCCGCTCGCTTCCGGAAATTGGGATAAAAAGAAAGGCGCATGTCCGAGGGACATGCGCCTTTCCAAATTCAAAGCCAGATAAGTCGAAGGGGAAAAACCCCACCGGTGACTTACTTCTTGGCGTAGCGGCGGTTGAACTTCTCAACACGACCGGCTGTATCGACAAACTGGCGTTTTCCGGTGTAGAAAGGATGATTGGTGGAATCAACCTCTGACGCGTACTCTTCACCTTTCATAGTCGAACGCGTCTGAAACTTCGTTCCGTCAGCTAAGGTGACCGTCATCATGTGGTATTCTGGATGGATATCCTTCTTCATATCAAGCCTCGCGCGTGGCGGGGGAATTTTTTCAATTAGTTACACGCAATACTCATGCGCGCTCTTCAGGGAGTCGGGAAATATACGACTATTTTTAGCCCATACCAACCCTACAGCCAGCTACCGGTTAGTTTACAGAGGATTCACAGTCCCTAAAATGGCCCTATAAAGCCCAAAAGGGCCTCTTTAGCTTACCTCCCAAGTATCTCCTTCCTCCAGGAGCTGCTTCAACGATCCTTTTCCAGAACGCTCGATGACCGCATTGATCTGCTCTCGAACCTGGACATCGTATGCCGGACGTTCCTCTCGATAAAAGATTCCGAAGGGCTGCGGTAGATCTTCTTTCCAGTACACTCGCGAAAGGATGCCAGCCAGTTCCCGACTCGTTTCGTCGTAAACCAAACAGTCATCTATTCCGAATTCTCCAGATTCCAAATCAACCGTCTCGAGGTGAAATCCTTCAAGCCTCAAGCCCTTCGTGCCGCCCGCATACACTAACGGTTTCCCGTGCTCAATGAAAATGGCCCTATCAGATTTAGTCGCCTTTTCGGTGTACTGAAAGAAAGCACCATCATTAAAAATATTGCAGTTCTGGTAGACCTCTACAAATCCCGTTCCCTGATACGCATGAGATGCCTTGAGCATTTTCTTCATGTGTTTGGGGTCCCGGTCCATAGATCGCGCCACGAACGATGCATCGGCGCCCAAGACGAGGGCTATCGGGTTAAATGGATGATCCAGTGAACCAAATGGAGTTGATTTGGTGATCTTGCCCTTCTCTGAAGTAGGACTGTACTGCCCCTTCGTCAATCCGTATATCTGGTTATTGAACATGATAACCTGCATGTTCACATTACGACGCATCAAGTGAATAATGTGATTGCCACCGATGGACAGGCTATCCCCATCGCCGGTAATCATCCACACATCCAGATCCGGACGCGCCGTTTTGAGGCCTGTCACAATCGTAGGTGCACGTCCGTGAATAGAGTGCATACCGTAGGTGTTCATGTAATAGGGAAAACGACTCGAGCAGCCAATTCCCGATATAAACACCAGTTTTTCTCTGGGCACACCCAATTCGGGCATCAACCGCTGAACAGTCGCAAGAATGGCATAATCGCCACACCCAGGACACCAGCGCACATCCTGATCTGACGAAAAGTCAGCTCGGCTGAGGGCACCATCTCCTCCCGGTCCTGGTGGCCTTGCACCCGGTGGACCTTTGGGTCCTGGAGGCCTGGCTCCCGGCGGGCCTTTCGGTCCAGGAGGTCTAGCTCCTGGCGGGCGTGAGGGTGGCATCTTGGGGCCTGCTCCCGGTGGACGAGTAGGTTTCCGTCCCGGTGGCAAATTCGATTTGGATTCGTTGTCTGACATATCCACTTCTGAAAGTTTTAGATCCGGGGCCTAGCCCACTAATTCGGCTACTTTTTCTGCGATTTCGGAGGGACCAAAAGGTCGTCCCTGAACTTTATTGAACGCCTCAAAGGGAAGCAGATACTCATCCCTTAGCACGCGTACGAGTTGACCGTTATTCAATTCAGGTACCAAAAACTGTTTGAATTGACTAAACACTTCCGTGAGATCTCCCGGTAACGGGCTAATAAAACGAAGGTGAATAGAGGCAACTTTCAAGCCAGCAGCGATCGATCGGGTTACCCCTGCCTCGATAGCACCTCGAGTTGAGCCCCAGCCAACGATCAGCAAATCCCCATCTGGATCACCAAAAATTTCTGTCGCGGGAATCTCTTGCTGAATCCGCTTCACTTTTTCAAAGCGTAGCTGAGTCATCTTCTCATGATTCATTGAGTCATAAGAAACGTTGCCTGAACCATCCTCCTTCTCGAGACCACCGACGCGATGTTCGAGCCCCGCCGTTCCTGGCTTCGCCCAAGGGCGGGCCAACGTCTTTTCATCACGGAGATAAGGCCAAAACACGTCCTCACCATCCACTTTATGATTAGGCTTGTCTGCGAACGTTACATCAAACGCATTCAGAGAATCTGAATCTGGAATGAGCCATGGCTCCGAACCATTGGCCAAGTACCCATCTGAAAGAAGTAGCACCGGTGTCATGTACTTCACCGCAATCCGGCAAGCTTCGTAGGCAACCTCAAAACAGTCGCCTGGCGTACTGGCTGCAATCACCGGCATCGGAGCATCTCCGTTTCGACCGTAAAGTGCCTGCATCAAATCGGACTGCTCCGTTTTTGTAGGCAAACCAGTAGAGGGGCCTCCTCGCTGCACATTCACGATCACGAGAGGCATCTCCGTGATCATAGCGAGACCCATGGCCTCGCCTTTTAGGGCGATGCCGGGTCCTGAAGTACCGGTAATGCCCAAAGCACCACCAAAGCTGGCCCCAATAGCAACACCTACTGCCGCAATCTCATCTTCGGCCTGCACGGTAGCAATGCCATGATGTTTGTAGCGACTGAGCGTGTGCAAGATGTCTGAAGCGGGAGTGATCGGGTATGAACCGTATACGATCTCAAGTCCGCTCTTGTCGGCTGCTGCAACGAGTCCCATAGCTAGCGCTTGGACGCCGACAACAGCACGATACCTTCCTGGAGCCAGCTTCGCTGGCTCCACTTCGTAGCGGGTGACAAACTGCTCTGTCGTCTCACCAAAATGGTATCCTTTTTTGAGCAGCTCAAGGTTAGCATCCTTGATATCCGGCTTTTTGGCGAACTTCTTAGATATCCAATTTCTTGCCGGCTCCACAGGACGTGAATACAGCCAGAGCGCGAGCCCCAAGGCAAACATATTCTTGGATCGGTCAATCTCTTTTTGATTGAGCGACGATTCCTTGAGGGTTTCCCTGGTTAGACGCGTAAGCTCAACCTGAATCACCCTGTATTTATCGAGCGACCCATCTTCCAGCGGATTGGAATCCATATTAGCCAGATCAAAGTTTCGCTTTTCAAAAGCGTTACTGTTCACCAGAATGGTTCCGCCCGTCTTCACTCGATCCACGTTAACTTTCAGAGCGGCCGGATTCATGGAGACTAATAGGTCAACCTTGTCTCCCGGCGTCCGAATGTCTACGGATCCGAAATGGAGCTGAAATCCACTTACCCCATAGGTAGTACCAATGGGAGCACGAATTTCAGCTGGAAAATCGGGAAGTGTCGCCAGGTCATTCATGGCGTACGCAGTGGCGAGCGTGAACTGCGTACCAGTAAGCTGCATTCCATCACCAGAGTCACCCGCAAAGAGTATTGTGGCCTCTGGTAGCTTTTCGACAGTTTTATTGGCCATTTAGAAAGTCTTTTATAGAGATCTGTCTAGGCTTTGGGTAATAAATTTGCGCTAATGTAGCCTATACCAGAATCTTTTGCCCTATTTCCGGCATAATTGATCCATGTATATTGGTCCAAACGGTTTTACGTTGCTTTCTAGAAGAGGCCTCGTATTATATTGAACCTTCAAAAACACGCCCGGCATCATGATCCCATACCACGCCATCACCCGTGACATTCAGGTCACCGTTCGCCCCGTGTATCTCGATGGCCAATCGGACGTGCTTTCGAAAAGGTTCGTATTTGGGTATTTCGTCCGAATTGAAAACCATGGTCCAGAAGACATTCAGCTTCTACGCCGCCACTGGTACATAACTGACGCAAAGGGTAGCGTTCAGGAAGTGGAAGGTGAGGGAGTTATTGGAAAACAGCCCATCATCGGACCGGGTGAAGTACACGAGTACAATAGCTACTGTGTACTAGAAACGTTCACAGGGCACATGGAAGGCACATACACCATGGAGAAGGCCCACGGTGAGCGCCTGAAAGTAGATATCCCCCGATTTGATCTGAAGGCTGCCGCTAACTAAATCATTTCTACCGTGATCATGCGTTCCACGGTCTTGAATTCAATAGCTTGCTTCTCTTTGATCAGGGTATAATCAAGGATTTCCTCGGGAATCATGTCACGTGGCGTATCCATGTGAAATAGAGTGTCAGCTACAACATGCCAGTCTTCTGCCGTCAAATAGACGGTAGCCACTCCACTTTCCTCCACCATCGGAGCATAGCCCAACACCTTATTCATGTGATTGATGCCCTGCTTTTGATGCAAATTCGGATCGATGTTCATGGGTAGGATGCGTAGATTGCGTATTGATTCGAAAATCGTCTTTTCCGGTGCCATCTATACCGGTCCGACCTAAAAGATCCTTGACCTGAACATGAAGCAATATCTCGATCTTCTCCGCCACGTACGAGACAATGGACTCCAAAAGGAAGATCGCACCGGCACGGGAACGCGGTCTGTGTTTGGATACCAGATGCGTTTTGACCTTCAGGAAGGCTTTCCTTTGGTCACTTCCAAGAAAGTCTACTTCAAGGGCCTTGCCGTTGAAATGCTTTGGTTTCTCAAGGGAGGTACCAACACTGACTACCTCGTGAACAACAATGTGCACATTTGGGATGCTTGGGCAAAAGAAGATGGAAGCCTAGGCCCCGTGTACGGAAAACAATGGGTTCGCTGGGCTGGTCAGAATGGAGAAGAAATAAATCAGATCCAGCGTGTCATTGATTCGATCAAGACCAATCCGGACTCCCGGCGACATATAGTAAATGCTTGGAACGTTTCGGACTTGGACCAGATGGCCTTGCCACCCTGCCATATGTTCTATCAGTTCTGGGTAGGAGACGGCAAACTATCTTGTCATCTGTACATCCGCTCGAACGACCTTTTCTTGGGAGCACCATTCAATATTGCAGAATATGCACTCTTGACGCATATGGTCGCGCAACAATGTGACCTCGAAGTTGGGGAACTGGTATATACCATTGGAGATGCCCACATTTATTTGAATCATCTAGACCAGATAGAAGAGCAGCTAGCGCGCTCCACGTTTCCGCTATGCCAATTAAAGATCAATCGCCGGCCAGAATCCATATTTGATTACGCATACGAAGACTTTGAGCTGGTGAACTACCAGTTTCACCCCAGTATCAAAGCACCGGTAGCCGTCTAATGAATCGTCCCGAGCTAGTTATCATCTCCGCGATTGGTACAAAAACCAGGGTTATCGGAAAGGGCATGAACTTGCCTTGGCACATTTCTGAGGACTTAAAGCGATTTAAGGCACTCACGTCGGGCTTTCCAGTAGTTATGGGTAAACGAACGTTTGATTCGTTGATTCATCAACTTGGCAAACCACTTCCCGGCCGACGCAACATTGTCCTATCTCATCACGAGATCTCGTTTCCTCAGTGGGATAATGCAGAGGTGTTCAATTCAATAGAAAAAGTACTGGACTCAATTGCAGATGCCGAGCGGGTTTTTATTACGGGCGGTGCCACGATCTATGCTGCCTTTCTAGAACAGGTTGATCGTCTCGAACTTACCTTAGTCGATGGTGATCATGAAGGGGATGTATTCTTTCCACCGTACGAGCATCTCATCGGAACGATGTACAAAGAAACCGCCCGTGACGAGCACGACGGGTTCGCCTTTGTGACGTACGAGCGCATCTGAGGCGCACTCTTTCCGGTTGTCGTTTTATTTCGCCGTTGATCGAGACTCATATGCTATTGGTCTCATCCTGCTCGGGGATTGTTGTGTTGTGCCGTTGTTTTGGGCCAACAACAAGACGCCGCCGCGTTGAAATAGCGCGGTACTAACAAAACTCTAGTATCATGAAAACGCTATTCAACTTTCTTCTCCCTGTCTTTCTCGCCGTAGCAGTAGTGGGCTGCAATGGAAATGACAATTCAAAAGACGACAGTGCGCCGTCGTTAAACATCGTAGAAACGGCGGTATCAGCCGGTACATTTGATACCCTCGTAGCTGCAGTTACAGCCGCAGACCTCGTCAGCGTGCTTTCAGGTCCCGGACCATTCACCGTTTTTGCTCCAACGGAAGCCGCATTTGCTGCGCTGCCCGCAGGAACAGTAGAAACATTGCTCTTGCCCGAAAACAAGGATCAGCTGATCGCCATGCTTACGTACCACGTCGTATCAGGAGCCGTCACATCTGAGCAGGTTGTAGGCCTGACCAGTGCGCCCACCGTGCAGGGTAGCAGTGTCAATATCCGAGTCGAAGGCGGCGTAGTGTACATCAACGATGCAGCGGTGACCCAAGTGGATATCGAAGCCTCCAACGGTGTAATCCACGTGATCGATCAGGTCTTGCTACCTCCAGCAAACTAGGTCCTCCTCCGATCTGTGAAGGACGCTTTTCGAGAAATCGAAAAGCGCCCTTTTTTTATGTCTTTACTCGCCGACTGCCTACGCCTTGAGATCACGGAAGGAGGGTAGCTACCGAATGCACTTCAAGACCTGAGTCGCCGAGCCCTTGAACAACCTGCTTTACATTCAATAATTGAATAACGTCTGCAGCGACTAGGCCAGCCGTCGAAGCCACTCCTTCAAGGACGACCATATCCTGAACATTGTAATTAAGAATGATATCCAATCCCGAAGAAGCCGTTAGTACGGAGGTGAGAAGCGTGAGAGCGGGATTGGTCATAAATGCATTGAATGGGTAAAACACCATAATAGGCCGGACCGGATCTACCCATGTTTCAAGAAAGGTTATACGCGCCGGATTTGATGGTCGAGTAGCGGTCAGGGTATTCGTGTCAAGATCATACCACTGGAAACCCGACCCCACCTGAATAAGCTTGTCGCCACGTTGCATCCCATTATTGCTCACTAATGCGACCCGCACCACATGATCTTGACTATCGACGGTGATATCAAAATCCATGTACGCAAAAATGACCACCATATGCTCTGACTGTCCGCCTGGACGAGAGGTGTCGAATGAGGGCGTTGACACAATCGCGAGCTGAGTCGCAAAATCAAATGGGAAGGTCGTTGCATTAGCAGGAGCAATATCAGGACGAGCCTCTCCAAAGATCACGATGCCTTCGTCCGGCACGCCTGAAATGGCGAATAGCAACGAAACGGCTTCGCCAGATACGTTTGTTGGTGTTAAAAAGACATTTGCCCCATCCGACTTCGCACTTCTAGCTGCTGATTTACCAGAACTCAGCGTTGAGCTGGTCATCACCGTGTGCGCTTCGAGCTCAATGTTGGAGTTGTCTTTCGTTCCGTCAGAATCACATCCCGTGACAGATGCGACAATGAAGAGGAGTACGAGAACACGATTTGTCATGGGAATACCCTCGAATATGATATCCCACTGTAGTGATGCAGTAACCGAAAATCATGTTCAACCGATAAGACTAGAGTCCTACTCGGGCTAAAATGGCGTCAATGCGCCTGAGATGATATTCATCGTCAAAGCAACTCCTGACCTCTTCTTCGCTCATGTACTCGCGGATCGGAGCAGACTCTAGAACTAGATCTACAAACTGACGCTCCGTTTCCCAGGCTAACATCGCCGGAGGCTGTACGCGATCATACGCATCTTCGCGCATCAGACCTTTCTCGATGAGCGCATTTAGGAGTCGCTGGCTGTTATAAAGCCCGAAAGTCCGCTGCATGTTGCGGCGCATGTTGTTCGGATAAACGGTTAGATTGTCAATCACCGTCGCGAATCGACTTAGCGCATAATGAAGAATGGTGCTAGCATCAGGCAAGATGACTCGCTCAGCAGAAGAATGCGAAATATCGCGTTCGTGCCAGAGAGGAACGTTTTCATAGGCCGTCACCATGTAGCCACGCAGCATTCGCGCGCAGCCCGTGATATTCTCACTGCTCACTGGATTTCTCTTGTGTGGCATACTCGAAGAGCCTTTCTGTCCTTTGCGGAACGCTTCTTCTACTTCGCGGACTTCAGATTTCTGCAAGCCACGAACCTCGACAGCCATCTTCTCTAGCGTGGACCCGATGAGGGCCAGCACACCGACGTAATGCGCATGTCGATCTCGCTGTAGAACTTGCGTCGACACCGGAGCCACATCCAATCCTAGAAACTCACACGTGTATTGCTCGACTTCCATCGGAAGGTGGGCAAACGTACCCACAGATCCAGATACCTTTCCAACCCGCATGCCTTCTGCCGCAGCTACGAAGCGCTCACGGTTGCGACGCATTTCGTCATAGTAAAGAGCAAACTTTGCGCCCAGCGTTGTCGGCTCAGCGTGGATACCATGCGTTCGGCCCATCATCAAGGTGTGACGGTGCTCGTCCGCTCGGCGCGCCAACACAGCAATCATTCGATCAATTTCTGTGAGAATCAGTGCATTAGCTTTTTTCAGCCTCACCGACCATGCGGTATCGACCACGTCCGAAGACGTCAGGCCGTAATGGATCCACTTTCGCTCATCGCCCAAAGATTCGGACACAGAGCGAGTAAAGGCCACCACATCATGCCGCGTAATTTCTTCGATTTCGTGTATGCGATCCACGTCGAACTTCGCGTTTTTACGAATCAGTTCTACATCTTTCGCTGGAATAACTCCCAGCTTTGACCACGCCGCACAGGCTTCAATTTCAACTTCAAGCCAAGCATCAAACTGGGCTTCTTCGCTCCACAGAGCGGTCATTTCAGGACGAGAATAGCGTGCGATCATCAGCGTGCAGGGTCTAACGGTTCGGAAAGCTTTAAGATACTAATTCTACTCTCCTTTCAGGATGAATCACGCGGGAAAACCTGTTTCCGAAGGGCAAGATAGACTGAATCTCTACGCTCTTTTGGCATCAACTCACTTAAGTCTGCATTGTAAACATGCGAGCAAAATAGGTGCTCAATGGGCGACGGAGAATGGTACGGGCTGCCACCCTTTTAATTCCATGCAACAGTCCCGCGAGACCGATCCACATATTAAACTCGGCTCGCCTGCGAGCCGAACGCGCTGCGTTTCTACGGCTCTTCGAGTAACCTCGAAAAAGGGCTTCTTGCGAGTCAGGACGCTCCAGCGCTCCGGCCATAGCCTGGGCAGCTTCGACCGCATCGAGCCAACCAAGATTCATACCCTGCCCTCCAATAGGGCTTACTACATGAGCCGCATCACCGGCTAGCAAGACCCGACCTTGATGCATTGTTTCTACTAAAACATGTGATGGCGAAAACAAGCTAGTCATCGAGCACGTCTCATGGTCTATTTCATGACCGGTTCGACTACGAATAGTATCACAAAGCATCTGCGAGCTTTCGTCCACTGAATCAGTTAACACTACCCAGCGACGCTGTCCATCCGGAAGCGGAAAGGACTCGACTACACCATCCTTACTCAAAAAAATGGCAGCATCCGAAGCGAACGTAGTCGTGTCAGCAAAATCTCCCATTAAATAGGAAACTGGGTAGTCGCCTGATCCAACCGGGATACCTAATTGAGTTCGCAGACCACTTCTCGCGCCGTCACATATGGCAACATATTGCGCCCGAAAGACCTGACCATCTTCGGTCGTGAGCGCAACACCATTTGACTCCTGTTCAATCGTCTTTGCGAAAACTCCTGTATGCAATCTTCCCGGGGCGAGTTCATTGAACCGGGCGACCAGCAACGCCTCTGTTTCAAACTGGGGAATACTCAACACGTGCTGGAACGGTGGTGGGCAGTCCGAGAACGACAATTTCCCCAAGAACGTTGGGCCATCAAAAACGAGTCCATTTTCAATAACAACCGCTTTCGAAGAAACACTCTCGGCCAATCCAATCTTCTCAAGCGAACGAAGGGCCGGCGGATGAATGCCAATCGATCGGGAATGAAGAGAACGCTCCGTCCGTCGCTCAAGAATGCAACATTCAATTCCCTTTTGGGCCAAAAGGCATCCCAGATATAGGCCGACCGGTCCGCCGCCTACAATCAACACATCCGACTTGGTTTCTGTCATTTTTGCCATGTTAATAGATTTCTAAATAGGGGCATACTTTTGGCGTTCCATCCATCTGGAGCCAGACGAGAGAGTTCGGATGGAAGATAGGAACGACGTATTGAACGAAGTCCATCCGTCAGGATGAACGAACGTCTAAACATGAGGCCGATGGGAATAAACCCAATAAAAGCAACGTCATCTCTACGAATATCGTTGTGAACAACAAGGCGCTTTGCCAACCGTTGAGATTGTTCTAGGAAGGCGTGGATCTCGTTTTCAGCTAAATGGTGTAAAAGGTGATTAGAGACCACGATATCGAACGATTCTCCGCTTTGGATGAGGCTAGTGGTATCCGCCTGGCGAAACGAAACGGTTTCAGGGAAAGCAACTTTAGAAAGGTATTCAAATGCATTTGGATCCGGATCTGCGCCCACAATCTCCACGTCGAGGCCATCTGCGGCTGCCCATGCTGACAGCTTGAGAAGCAAGTCTCCCCCGCCACAGCCGATATCCAAAATAGACTTAGATCCACGTAACAGCTCGGGCCGAATCCACTGCGTGTATACCCTGTGTGCACCCGAAAGCAGTCGATTTACATGATGGAAATGTCGATACGTATTATTTAACAGCTCCGGATCACAATTCGGATCATCCATGAGCTCAATGAGGTCGCCACGTCGATGTCGAAGAATGAACGCTGGCATCACACTCTCGTCAGAAGGGCACTTTCAACGGTCAGTCCGGGGCCAAAGGCCATGGCTAGAATCGGTTCTGGACGACCAGACGCAGGGCTCCGCCTGATGTGATCGAGGACAAACAAGATGGTAGCGCTACTCATATTCCCATAATCTCTCAACACGGCTCTCGAGGCTGTGAGGTCCTCTGCGCCCAGCTCAAGACCTTGCTCAACCTTATCCAGAATGGCCCGTCCTCCTGGATGAATCGCCCAATGCTCAATGTCTGCTCTCTGGGCATCATTCTCGCTAAGTAACCCATCAACGATTTCCGCCACGTTCGCCTCTAGAATGCGTGGAACGTACGTAGATAGAATCATGTCGAATCCATGATCACCAATTGTCCAGGCCATATCTCCTTCGCTATCGGGAGCAATCGTTGAGTTCAAAGAATCCATCCGAAAAGAGGTGCCAGGCGCTTCATTTCTTGAGGATACTATGGCGCCAGATGCTCCGTCACCGAAAACTGAAGTAGCCAGAATATCATCGATTTCTTCCGATGGCTCCAGATGCAAGGAGCACAATTCAAGACATACCACAAGCACGACGGCCTCCGGTTCTGCCTCACAAAATGCTTTCGCCATTTTCAAGGCCGGAAAGGCTGCATAACAGCCCATAAATCCAATATGAAAACGCTTGGTACTCGGATTAAGACCTAGATCCTTCACGATATAAAAATCAGGACCTGGCGCAAAAAAGCCGGTGCAAGAAACGGTGATGACGTGAGTTATATCACTCTTTTCTATCCCAGGACATTCGCCTACCAGTCGCTCGGCGGTTGCCGAAAACATAACTCGGGCTTCCTTTGAATAAAGGTCATTCCTTTCACCAGTGGACGGTGATAAGAACTTCTTCGTGTCAAAGTCGAACAACAAGGGGGCATCTGCTCCTTCTCGAAAATCAGGAAGGACACTATGTCGCGTTTCAATTCCTGAATGAGCGTAGATACGTCTCGTCAATCGAGCTGCACGACTTCCCTCTTCGAACTTGTGAAGCATGGTTTTTCCCGCTTCATCCTGCGTGTAGGCTGTTTGAGGAACCGTTGTCGTGATGTGATTTAGAAATACGGGCATATGACCACCTTTAAGGGATCTCATACAACGGACGGAACTCAAAGAAGTGCCAACTCTCTACTACGTGATTGAGGTTAACGCGCAGTCGAATCAACGACCTCCCTCACGACGCTATTGAAGTTGGTGATCACTTCTAGGCGATTGGTAAAAAACTCCTTATTGACGGCCTCTTGTAAAAGGACGTCCCCTCGACTTAGCACCCGATATTCAAGTCCATAAATGTTTACGTAAGGTCCCTCAAACAGATAACGAGGCGTTCCAAAAACGGGAGGACCGGTTTCATATGACACGCTGAACCAGGCCCCTTTCCCTCTAAAAATCAACTCGTTCGTGTCTTCCCTCCACTCAGGTTCTTCGCCAATTCCAGAAGAAACATTCCAGCGCTGTTTGGTTGGGGGAAAGGGTTCAACAAACACTTCTGACCCTTGGCCGGCAATATGGGTGTAGGCGATCAAAGAATCATCGGGGGAAAACTTCCCACTCCATGCGCGTCCCTCTAGTTCAATAATAGTTGTACTCGTGGAGTCCATCGTGTCCAACACTCCTAGTCGACTAAAAGAACCTATAGTTTGCGAGTAGATCAGAAATCGATTGTCGCTTGACCAATCCGAGGGAGTTAGATTTCCTTGACCTGTTAATAAAACCTCTGAACCCCTGGATGAGTTCACCTCACGGGTCATTACAGAGCTACTGTCACCTTCGGTATGTGAATAAGTGATGGCCGTCCCACCCTCATTCCAAATTGCGCCATAAATATTCGATTCTTGCAGAAAAGGAGTAGCAGTCTGACGTTCTAGATCATACACCATGAGCCGATCGGTTCCATCCAGATAATGGACGGCTATTTTACTTCCGTCTCTGGTTGCGTCCATGTGACCGTGCGATTGCGCTTCAAAAGGTAACGTCTGTATTTCACCGTTTGGAGACCGTACAACCAGCCGAGTAAGGCCTGCCTGTTTTCCGAGGGCGTACATGAGCGTTCCATCGTCTGAAACAGCAAAGTGAGCTCGCTGCCCAATAGAACTGGTTCTCACATCTGATAAAACTACTTTACCGAGATCAACTTCATCGGTTTGCTCTATAAACGCGATCCCTCCTGCAATTAGGGATCCTGTACCAACGGATACCATGTATTTTGAGTCAACTACAATGGAATTGACTCCAATATGCTTCGTTTGATTTGTCTCTCCGTTCGCCGATATGTGGAAGGCACCATTAATTCCAGAAACCAACACATCGCCGTACTCAATCCCTTGAGATATATTATAGCACCGACATATATCGGCTGCAATAATTTTGGAGTCCAGATTGCCCGACGGTGTGATGCGCTGAACGACAAGTCCTTGTTGATTGGACCAATAGATCCAGTTGTCATCTGACCAATACAGACCCATGGCATCTGATGTCGAAGTCAGTGGGATGGGTCTTCCGGATTCAAAGCCCACAGTGTAAATGGTTTCATTTGCCAGATAAGCGATACTACTACCATCCGGAGAGAATACCGGGTAATAGGCGTTAAATGTACTTGGAAGAACCTTGAACTCTTTCGATCCCATCTCATGCGAAACCAAAACGGACGTCCCAGCCGAATCGGCAACGTAGACCATTTTTTCGCCGTCTCGTGAAAGAGCAAAAGCAGGGACTTCTAGTCCCAAGCCGTCTCCGCCAAAATATGAGAGTTGCAGGTCCTCGGGAAGCTCGAGCGAAAGCCGCATGTTCGTGCTGGCTGGCGGCACAGGAGTCGTGTTTCCTATCAGCATCTAGATCACCAGCGCTCCCAATAGCGATCCTGCAATCCCCGTTCCTATCAGCAGGTAGTTATTTTTTGTAGTCCTCACTGCCCCAGGTACCGCTCTGCGAACGGATTGGGTAGACAGGGTCGAAACCCGGGTTGTCGAGGCATCCTTCAAGGCTGAGAGATCGGCCATAAGATCCGATGCGCTTTGAAAACGATGCTTCCTGTCCTTGGAAAGCAATTTATTGACTACATACTCTAAGTCCATCGGGACCCCGCTACGCAGGGCGGTGAGGGGTTCAGGATCTTCATTGAGGATGCTGTACACGGCAGCCTGCTCATATTCAGCCGTGAAGGGAAGTTTCCCAGCGATCATCTCATAAATGACAATTCCGAGAGACCATAGATCAGATCTTGCGTCCACTTCTTCGCCGCGAGCTTGCTCCGGGCTCATATAGGCTACCGTACCCATCGTCGAACCCATTCGGGTCAGCATAGTAGAGTGCGCCGTCTTGGCTAGTCCAAAGTCCAATACCTTGGCCTCGCCTTTACCCGTGAGCATTACGTTGGCCGATTTGATATCTCGGTGCACAATGTCTTTATCGTGAGCAGCTTCCAGCGCACTAGCAATTTGGCCTGCCAGTTTAATCACTTCATCCAACTTGAGCGGCGCACGCTTTATATGCTCTTCAAGCGGCTGCCCATCGATGTATTCCATCGCGATGAACGGGCTGGGCTGCGTACCATGAGGGGCGTCACTCGGAACGGCTTCATCAATCTGGTGAATCGCCGCAATGTTGGGGTGATTGAGTGCCGCCGCGGCTTTGGCCTCTCGGTAAAAACGCGCGCGGTCCTCTTGGCTAGCCAAGGCAGCCGACGGCAAAACCTTGATAGCAACGTCCCGATCCAACTTGGTATCTCGCGCCTTGTAGACAATGCCCATACCGCCGCGACCAAGCTCGGCGGTGATTTCGTAATGGGATAAAGTAGTGCCGATCATACGAGTGTCCGAGTTAGATTCCTTAAGATTGACTGTTTATAGCTGAAAAGCAAAGTTTTGGGACGTTTGTAGGCGCTAAATTGTCTCATAGGCTATCTCAGCAATACGATCCTGAAAGCATTACGACACGTCGCTTCCCGGACTAACTGTTTTATACCCTCAAAACATGACCCATCAATACGTTCTATCAGCCACACGACAATGGGTCGAATCATTTGTGATCGGGCTGAATCTATGCCCGTTTGCAAAAAAAGAGTTGGTCCAAAACCGAATCCGATTTAGCATAACCGAAGCAACAACCGAAGTAGACCTTTTGGTCACCCTGAAAAAGGAGCTGGAAATACTAGAAGGGGATAAGGCAATTGAAACGACGTTGCTGATTCATCCTGGTGCATTAGATGCCTTTACAGACTACAACCAATTCCTAGGCCGTGTGGATGAACTATTAGTCAGCCTCGAACTCGAAGGGGTTTTCCAGGTGGCTAGTTTTCATCCTAATTATCAGTTTGCTGGCACTCATCCCGACGATCCTGAAAACTTTACAAATCGGTCACCTTATCCAACGCTACATATTATTCGCGAAGAGAGTTTGGAGCGAGCCATTGAGCAATACCCTGATGTCGGGCACATTCCAGAGCGCAACATCGAGCTCATGAATCAGATGGGCGTGGAAAAGCTGAGCGCGATGCTCAAGAGCATGTATTTGGCCGAATAATATGATCTATGACGATAAAAACAGACGATAAGCTGGGTTGTCAGACTCTGACCGGTACCGGAATCCGACTTTCTCTAAATATGATTCCAATCGTTTAGGATGGCCAGATGTACCCTGAATGCCTACCAATACATCTCCATAATCCGAGCCTGTAGCACGATAATGAAAGAGGCTGATATTCCATTTCGAAGGAATATTGGATAGGAAACTCATCAAAGCACCGGGACGCTCAGGAAACTCGAATCGATACAACAGCTCATCTTCTGCATGTGCAGATTTCCCGCCCACCATGTGTCGGAGGTGCGTTTTCGCCATTTCATCTCCTGATAAATTAATGGTCTTGAGCCCTGCACTATTGAATTGGCTTTCAAGAGCCAATCCATCTTCAATTCCATGTGTATTAAGGCCCACAAGAATGTGTGCTTCCCGCTGGTCTGAAATGCGGTAATTAAATTCGGTCACGCTGTGATTGCCAATCAATTCGCACAGATCTCGGAATGCCCCTCGCTCTTCCTGAATAGTTATTGCAAACAAGGCTTCTTTGTGCCGCCCCACTTCGGCTCGCTCTGAGACATGTCGAAGACGGTTGAAATTCATATTTGCGCCGCAAGCGACAGAAACTAACGTCTTGCCCGTACAGCCCGTTTGCCGGGTCCACTTTTTGAGGCCAGCTAAAGAAAGCGCCCCAGCGGGTTCTAAAATACTTCGAGTGTCGATATAGACATCACTGATGGCAGCGCAGATTTCGTCCGAGCTCACCGTGATCATCTCGTCAACCACTTCCCGACACAAAGCTAGCGTTTGGCTACCCACCTGCTTAACGGCAGTACCATCTGAAAAAAGACTAACCTGTTCGAGCATCACCGCTTGATCTTGATTTAAGGACTGGGTCATCGCTGTTGACCCCTCAGCCTGCACGCCAATAAGTCGGATATCCGGACGGATAGACTTCACAAATGCACCGATGCCGGCAATTAATCCACCACCACCTACGGCAACGAAAATCGCATCAATGGTCTCCGGGTATTGGTCGAGGATTTCCTTTCCAATCGTACCCTGACCTGCCACCACCAATGGATCATCAAATGGATGAATAAACGTTTTTCCAGTTTGCTCTTCGATCTCACTGGCTCGGGCATGGGCATCACTGTACGATTCGCCATGCACCTCAATTTTAACCCATTTCTTTCCGTAACCACGTACCGCATCAATCTTGACCTGAGGTGTTGTCACAGGCATCACTATGGTGGCGTGGCACCCAAGTTTTGCAGCAGCAAGGGCCACTCCTTGCGCATGATTTCCTGCTGATGATGCGATCACGCCTTGGCTAAGCTGCTCCCTGGAGAGGTGAGCCATCTTGTTGTAAGCACCCCGAACCTTAAAGGAAAAACTGATCTGCTGATCTTCTCTTTTGAGCAGAATGGTGTTTTGCAATCTGCCCTCAAGTTGTTGCAGTGCAAGTAGATCGGTTTTGTGAGCCAGCTCATAAACCCGGGAGGAGGTTATACGTTTTGCGTACTCAGACAACATAGATAGCGAGGATTGAGTCAAAAAAACGGCAGAATACGCGCTAGGCTCGATGCATTATCCAGCCTACATAATGTGACGTTTGTCACGAAGGAATTTGTACATCTGAGCACGGGCGCGAAAAATATGAGCTTTAACCGTGCCTAGGGGAAGGTCTAGCTCCATCGCAATCTCTTCGTACGATTTTTCCTGCTGGTGACGCATCACGATGACCCGATGATATTTCCCGGGTAGCTGCTCGATAGCGGCTTGAATGAGTTCACGTCGCTGATCTTCCACAATATGACGGTCAGGACGATAAGTCGAGTCTGGTAACTCATACTCGACTTCTCCATCTCTTGTATTGATGGGCTTATCAATCGACATCGTGTGGAGCTTCTTCTTGCGAAGAAAGTCAATCGTATGATTCGTGGCAATCTTATAGAGCCACGTTGAAAAGGCGTAGTCTGTGGAATAGGACTTGAGAGCGGAAAAGGCCTTGATAAAGCACTCTTGGACGAGATCATCAACCTCACCTTGGCGACGCACCATCTTCTGTACGTGGCGCGTAAGCGCGCCACGATACTTCTCCATCAACTCCTGATAGGCAAGTTGATCCCCCTCAAGGGCTCGACCAACAAGAACGCGGTCCTGCTGGCTCGATTGAGACGGCTTTTTGTCTTGACTGCCCTTGGGCATCCGATGCGTGTTCTGATGAGTGATTCCGCTCTCAGGATCAAAATAGTAATCCTAGAACAAAGCGCCTCTTAGAATCTTTCCTGATGAAGGAATGATTCGTTCTGCATTCAAAACGGAAACCCGATATGTATGTTGCGTTTGGGTCCTAAATATGCACCAATTACCGTTTTTGAGCATATATTTTATATTCTCATTTTATAGAAGAAATATGAAAGTATACAACGAGAAAGAAATCGGCTCTATTCTCACCCGAGCTACTAAGCTATCGCAAGACGATGCCAGTCGGGATTCTATGGGATTATCGCTCGAAGAGTTGGAGCAGCTAGGCCGGGAAGCGGGCATCCCTCCAGATCTCATCCGAAAAAGCGGCAGCTGAAATGGGCGTCTCTCGCGCCCGTCGAAAAGAGAAAAACTGGTTCGGTGGTCCAGTCTCTTATTCGAATGAACTGATTATAGATGGCGAAATATCCCCAGATGATTGGGAAGAGATGCTACTAGAACTCCGGAACACCTTTAAAGAACCGGGAGCAGTCACCACGAGAGAGAACACGTACGAATGGACTATCCAGAGCGCGGCCGTAAAGGCACAGGTAACTGCTCGAACGGATGAAGGTAAAACTAAAATTAACGTATTCTGGGCCGAACCAACGGCGCCGACTCCGTTTTACATTCCAACCATTATTGGCACCATCATCTCACTACCCATTTCATTTGAAGCGTTGGGATTAAGCGCCTTTCCGGGCTTACTCGTTGTTCTTGCAACGATGTTGACCATGGTGATGTTGGGACGTTTCGGAGTTTCATCGTACACAGAGCGAAAAGCACGCAATTTGGACCAAATGATGACAGCCATCGAACTCATCGGTGTCAAAGGCCAGCGCCCTTCCACGTCACGATCGAAACCATTGACCGCAGAGAAGGCCGCTCCTAAACGTATACCATTGGATGGAACGGAGGACGCGGAAGAAGCGGAGCGGAGTCCGATTAGAAACCAAAATCGGGCCTAAAACGAGTAATAAGCGGCAATAAGTGTGCGCAGGTTGGTTATTGCATTATCATTCGCACCAAAGACTGGGGCGTAATGAGAGTCAAAGGATGAACCGTAGCTGACAGACGTTGCCTCGACCTCAAACGCAATCCTCAGGTTCTGAATCTCGGCACTGACCCGTGGTGCAATGCGCCACATCTGATCAATATTTCCAGCTCTTTCAAACGTACTTTCAATAGGGGCTGTAAGGGCGTCACTGGTTCCAAGATTTACGTGGAAACTACACCCTTGGATCACACTAACCCCTTCTTTTGTAGCTCTGTTAGGGGGGATGGCGCAGCCATCCCCTCCCTTTTTTTATATCCTAGCCACAGTTTCAGCACGATAATGTGACGTTTTCGAGACATCTTCAGCACCATGCCTGCCGTCTAATGATCACAACTTAACCGAGTACATGATCATGAAATCTTTGAAACAACACCTTCTTCTTTCTGCCTTGTTGCTCCTCTTTTCGGGAGCGGCATCGGCACAAACGACAACCCAAGAACGTGCAGAGGAGCCTGAAATGGCAGCCGATACGAGAGAGCGCCCCATGAGGCATAGCATAGAACAACGACGGGGGGAGCACCTGCAACGCTTAGAGCGTGGACGACGTCCGACTGTCAGGCAACGTCCCACTCTCAGGCAACGGCGAGTAAAAGCGCATCGCCCGGGAATTAAAGCGGCTCAGAACCCGAGAATCGCAAAAAAAACAGCACAACGCGTCGTCAAGATGCGAAAAATGCAGTTTCGCACGCAGAAATTAAAAGCTCAGACGGCCAAACTCGAGCTTCGAACGGCTAAAGTGAGATTACGGAATATGAAACACCTACGAGCTCATCAGGCTGCCCGATCCACGTGTGCTTCCAAAACACCGGAATCAGTGCAGTAAACTGTGGTTTAGACGCTGTAACCTTGGTAGGTAAGGGCGAAAAAATATGAGTTTAACGCAAGCGGGGCGGTGGACAAAAGTCCACCGCCCCGCTTTACGATCTTGCGTAGAGAACAAGAAGTCGCCCTATTTCACGAACAGGATATCGCGATACGTTGGTAGGGGCCAAAGATCTCCGGCCGTGATTCGCTCGAGACGGTCTGTTGCATGTCTGACCTTCATCATGGCAGGAATCACATTGTCTAGCATGTGATGTGCTTTTTCGTGGACCGAATCGCCACCAAGCTCCTTATTCTGATCGATTAGTTCGCCAAGCGCAACCTGAAGCTCATCTACATAAGCTGCAGCGTGGTCAGCTACGAGCTTCACACCTTTGGTTGAAACCCCTGCCTTCTTGCCTTTCTGGATGGTGTCCACCAAGCTATCAAGATATCGGGTGGCTGCCGGCATGACCATCGTGCGGGCCATGTGCTCAGTCGTTTCCGCTTCAATGTTGATACTCAGAAAGTACTGTTCAACCCAGATGTCCTCGCGACTGCGAAGCTCTGCTTCCGAGAGCACTCCATAGGTCTCAAAAAGCTTGATATTCTTTTCAGAAACCAGCGTCTCGAGCGCATCGACCGTGGTTTTCAGATTCAACAGACCACGACGCTCAGCTTCTTCGTGCCATTCGTCCGTGTAGTTATCACCACCAAATAGGATATCCTTTGATTCGTGCACGGTTTCGCGGACAACCGCAGCAACCGCCATTTCCAGATCGGCACCATCAGCCAATTTCGATTCCAAGATGTCTGACATCTCGTCGAGAGCCTCGGCGGCTATCGTGTTCAACACCACATTGGCGAACGATACACTCTGACTAGATCCGACAGCACGGAATTCAAATTTATTACCCGTGAAAGCAAAAGGCGAAGTTCGATTTCTGTCACCCGCATGACGCGGAAGATCGGGAAGAACCGGCGTTCCTAATCCCAAAAGCCCGCCTTGTTTACTTTTTGTTGCCGCTCCCGACTCAATCTGATTGAACACATCTTCTAACTGCTCACCCAGAAAAATGGAAATGATAGCCGGAGGAGCCTCATTGGCACCAAGTCGATGATCATTGGCAGCAGATGCTACAGAGACACGCAGCAGGTCTTGGTGGCGGTACACCGCTTTGATTACCGCAGCACAGAAGAACAAAAATTGCAGATTGTCATGCGGGTTGTCTCCAGGCTCAAGCAAATTAAGTCCGGTGTCCGTACCCAGTGACCAGTTGTT
>DKOG01000169.1 GCA_002469915.1 Bacteroidetes bacterium UBA7368 | reverse complement strand
CGGAATTAGTTTTTCCGGAAATTGGTAGGGTCCGTAATTATTGGTGGTATTCGTGATCACAAACGGGAAATCGTACGTTTCCCCAAAAGCTCGGACCAAGTGATCTGCTGCCGCCTTTGACGCTGCGTACGGAGATCTAGGGGCATAGGGTGTATCTAACGTGAATTGCCCCGTCGCGCCTAATGAGCCAAATACTTCGTCAGTAGATACGTGGTGAAAGATGCCGTTGATCGTAGAATCGTCCCAAAATTGCCGCGCAACTTGAAGCAGTACAAGCGTTCCATCGACATTGGTTCGAACAAAAGAAGTAGGGTCCGCGATAGATCGATCTACGTGGGATTCAGCTGCGAAATGCACTACCGCGTCGAAGGCGTATTCGTTGAAAAGCTGTCTCACACGGTCCACGTCTGTGATGTCGCCTTGTTCAAATGTGTAGTTTTCTGCGTGCTCAACCGCTTGTAGATTCTCCAGATTGCCGGCGTAAGTAAGCGCATCTAGATTCACAAAATGTGTTTCTGGATGTTTGCTAACGCAATGCAGCAAGTAGTTGGAGCCGATGAACCCAGCTCCGCCGGTTACGAGAATATGTCGAGGAGATCTCAATGCAACCTCTGTCTAATAGGAAGAAAACAACAATCGTGCGCTTCATGTAAGATCGATGCGCAGAAGGGTTCCGACTGTGCACTGTGGTTCATAGCTTCCGGCAAACAATTCTGATCCATGCCCGATTCTAAAAAGACACTCTACCTACTTGACGCGATGGCTCTGGCCTACCGAGCCCACTTCGTGTTCATTTCACGCCCTTTGATTAATTCAAAAGGGTTTAATACGAGCGCTACGTATGGTTTTACCTCGGCGCTTGTCAAACTAATCGAAGACCATGGAATTAACCACGTGGCCGTTGTTTTTGATGTAATGGGTGAGGGGGGCACGTTTAGGGACGAAATGTATGAGGAGTACAAAGCCCATCGAGATCCGCCTCCGGAAGAGCTGATAGCGAATCTTCCGTATATCAAGCAGGTCGTCGAGGCTATGGACATTCCTGTGGTAGAGGTTGAAGGTGTTGAAGCTGACGATGTGATCGGAACTCTTGCAAAGCAGGTAGAGCGTGATGGCTTTGAAGTGGTCATTGTAAGCCCGGACAAGGATTTTATGCAATTGCTGAGTCCGCATGTCAGCATGTTTCGCCCAGCTTACCGAGGTGAAGGCTTTGATCCCGTCACGCAGGAGACCTTTAGGGCTAAGTATGACCTGGAGCCCGAACAGTTTATTGATATTCTGGCCCTCATGGGTGATTCTGCTGATAACGTTCCCGGTGTGAGAGGGATTGGTGAGAAGACAGCTATCAAGCTCATTTCCGAGTACGGATCGGTCGAAAACCTACTGGATCATGCATCTGAGGTTAAGGGGAAAAGGGCGCAGGAGGGTCTGGCTAATGAAGCTGATATGGCGCTCCTATCCAAAAAGCTGGTGACTATTAAAACGGATGTTGAGCTGGATCTGGGATGGGATGATTTTGCGTGTAAGTCTCCAGATCTTGGCGAAATCAAACAGTTGTTCAAGGATCTGGAATTCTCACGTCTCTTTGATCGCGTGTATCGGGTTCTAGGGAGTCGGTCTGCTTCTGAGGGGGAAGTGGTTTCCTCCAAATCAGAAGAGGTTGGACCAACCGAGGACGTGCAGGGCTCTCTTTTTGCAACGTCCAACGTTGAGCGATATGACGATGAACAAACCAACTATCATCTGATTTCGACCCTAGACGGTGTTCACAAACTCGTCACCAAACTAGAAGCGGCTTCTCGCATCTCCTTTGATACAGAAACGACTTCTGTTGACGCTCAAATTGCCTCATTGGTTGGGATTTCGTTTTGCGTTGAACCGGGAGAGGCGTACTACATTTCTACCCCCATGCTCGATGGCACTTCCACCGAGGATGCGTTGGATTGTCTGCGTTCCGTCCTGGAGTCGGATATTCCCAAGGTGGGGCAGAACATCAAGTACGACTACCTAGTGCTTGCAAGACATGGAGTTATTGTTGGCGGTCCATTATTTGACACGATGGTGGCACACTATCTAGTTGCCCCCGAGGAGGCCCATGGGCTTGATGCCATTGCCCTGAACTATTTGAACTATGAGACGATTTCCATCTCGTCTCTGATTGGATCGGGAAAGAATCAGATATCCATGAGGGAGGTGCCGCCCGCAGACGTGGCACCCTATGCAAGTGAGGATGCTGATATTGCGCTGAGACTCGCTCATTTGTTTGAACCCATGCTGGCTGAAAAAGGCGTAGAGTCGCTTGCCCGCGATATTGAGTTTCCGCTCGTCAGAGTGCTGTCTGAGATGGAACTGAAGGGAATAGGTCTGAATAGGGAAATGCTGATGACGCTGTCGAGCCAAACAGCAGAAGATCTTGAACTTCTTGAGCGCCAGATTTTTGACGTGGCAGGAGAAGAGTTCAATATTGCATCACCGGCCCAAATTGGGGTGATTTTATTTGAAAAGCTCAAATTGCCTGTCACAACAAAAACGTCGACTGGAAAGCCTTCCACCAAAGAAAGTGTGTTACAGGTGCTGGCTACCGAGCACGAATTACCAGGACTCATTTTGGATTGGCGAGAACTTGCTAAGCTAAAATCCACGTACATCGATACGCTTGGTGAATTGGTACATCCTGAGACCAATCGCCTTCATACGTCTTACAGTCAGACTACGGCGGCAACCGGGCGTCTGGCTAGTTCCAGTCCCAACTTGCAGAACATTCCCATTCGGACTCAACGAGGAAGGGAAATCAGAAAGGCTTTTGTGCCAGCCACCGGGTTTTTACTACTCTCAGCGGATTATGCGCAGATTGAACTTCGCATTTTGGCTTCCCTAGCGGACGACGATGGGTTAAAAAAAGCCTATAACGAAGGCTTGGACATTCATACAGCCACCGCAGCCAAAGTGTTTGGTGTAGAACCAGGTGAGGTGACTCGTGAGCAGCGTAGCAAAGCCAAAGAGGTTAATTATGGAATTCCTTACGGGATTTCTGCCTTTGGGTTGTCAACCCGACTTCGATGTTCAAGAGGCGAAGCGCAAGAATTGATTGATGGATATAACAAAAGTTTTCCAGCGGTAGCCGGATACATCCTTCAACAGATCGAAAAAGCGGGCGAAACAGGCTATGCGGAGACCATGTTGGGACGTCGACGCTATATACCGGACATTCACGCCCGGAATAGAAATGTGCGGGCTTTCGCCGAGAGGGTGGCTGTGAATATGCCTATTCAGGGTACACAGGCTGATATGATTAAACTAGCGATGATTGCGATTCAGCATCGCATCAAAGCATCCAATTTGAAAAGTAGCATGTTACTTCAGGTTCATGACGAACTCGTTTTTGAGGTTCATCCAGACGAAATCGAGGATCTCAAAAAGTTGGTTGCAGAAGAAATGATCGGAGCCCTACCGCTAACGGTTCCAATTGAAATCAGTATGGATACAGGCGATAATTGGCTAGAGGCGCATTAATGTCACATTTTCCTGGATTTAAACACATCCATTCTGAGTATGGTATTGATGCTTATGAACTGGTCTCCAATGGGTTGCAGGTACTACTAGCTCCTTCGGGAAACGCCCCGGTCTCGACCTTCATGATCACGTATCGGGTGGGCAGCAGGAACGAAGCAATCGGCGAAACCGGGGCCACCCATTTTCTGGAGCACATGATGTTCAAGGGAACGGAGAAGTTTTCGAAGGCTAGCGGGAAAACGATTTTCAATGTGCTGCAAGCCCGTGGAGCTCGGGTGAACGCTACCACTTGGAATGATCGGACCAATTATTACGAGATGCTTCCGTCCGAACACCTAGGTCTCGCTGTGGAGATTGAAGCGGATCGGATGCGAGGGTTGTTGCTTGATCCTGAAGAGGTGGCAAGCGAGAAGACAGTGATTCTGAACGAGTTTGACCGGGGCGAAAACGAGCCCCTGAGAAAACTCATTCATTCAGTTTGGTCTTCGGCATTTGTAGCTCATCCCTATCATCATCCCACGATTGGGTGGAGAAAGGACATCGAGCAGGTTACATCTGATGGTTTGCGTTCGTTCTACGATCGGTTTTACTGGCCAAATAATGCTACTGTATCAGTTATCGGTGGTTTTGAGGCCGAAAGTGTGCTGGAGACGATTCGATCTTCCTTTGGTCCGTTGCCTTCGGGGCGCTCAGCTGAAGTTGATTACGCGGACATGGAGCCCAAGCAAATCGGTGAAAGGAGGGTGACGATTCGAATGTCTGGAGGGATGCCTGCCATCATCATGGCGTTCAAGTCGCCCGGTATTGCGCACGATGATTGGCCTGCTCTTTATGTCGCAGGAATGGTGCTTTCTCAGGGCAAGTCGAGCCGATTAGCAAAAGCACTCGTGGATACGGGGATGGCTACCTGGCAAACCGCTTCACCCTCTGCTTTTCAGGATCCCGGACTATTCTCTGTGATGTGCAGTCTGACTGCTGGAACAGATGTGGCTGATGTAGAAACCACTTTGGTGGAATCGATAAACGAGTTGGCATCAAATATTCAAGAGGACGAGATCCAGCGAGCTTTTAAAAAGATGGAAGCTCAAATACTGTATGCACGTGATGGCTCCTTTTCGTTGGCCTCCCAATTGAATGAAGCCATAGCCTCAGGCGACTGGACGCTTTATACGCGCTTTCTAGAGCGGGCCAAGAAAGTGACGGCTGCCGGTATTAAGGACGTCGTTCAGCGGTATATGGTCAAGGACCAAATGACCATCGGGGAGTATCAGCCCAAACAAGCTGACTAGCGATCAGGACTCGAGTTCTTTTACGAGTTTGTCTAGGTAGTCACGTCGCTTTTCCATGGGAAATAGGCCCAGGAAGCTGGACTGTACCTGTCCGTCACCATCCACTAGGAAGGTGGTTGGTAGGGCCCAAACTCCTCCAAAACCGTCCGCAAGGGGCCCCTCGTCCAGAATCTGCGGGTAGTTTACCATAAAGTCGTTCACAAAAGGCTGCACAGCTTCAAATCCTGTTTCATCCATCGAAACACCAATGATCTGGAAGGGTCTATCTTTCCATTCTTCCTGAAGTGCAACAAAGTCCGGTGTTTCTATGATACATGGACCACACCAGGTTGCCCAGAAATTGACCAAGGTCACTTTTCCTTTAAGGTCGGCTTCGGTAAGCTTTTCTCCGCTAAGCGTGACTTTGCTAAAAACAGGAACGGGTTCGTTAAACCGGGTTTCTCCGGTTAATAGTTCGTGTTCAGCCTCTGGGGTGCTGCAACCAAAGGTGATGAGCGTACATGCAATAAGAAGGAATTTCACGTCTGTGATACAGTTTGGACAATCATTGTTCGGATAATCGGTGGGGGAAGCGAACCCTTTAAACCGTTGATGGGTTCTCCGGAATCAGAAAATGTTTTAAAGCGCACAATCTTCCTCCTGCCCATGTTACCCAACTCACGGAATTCTCTTCTAGCAGCAAGCCAACTAACCGGATCCGATGACGATGCGACCACCGGTGCTGAAAACGTGTCATGGGACCTGAGTGATCTCTTTCCATCCGATGAGGCACTTGAAAAGTGTCTTGCGGAGAGTGCGGATTTGGCCGATGCATTTGCAACGGACTACAGAGGTAAGATCGATACGCTCAGTACCCACGAACTTTCCGTGGCCATGAAAGCATTTGGAGATATTCAAGATGGAATGGGCAAGGCATACACCTATGCCTATTTGAATTGGTCTACAGATACTGCCGCTCCTGAACGAGGAGCACTACTCCAATCTGTACGTGAATCCTACACCGCTATTTCTACTAGCCTGCTGTTTTTTGAATTGGAATGGACCAAAGTGTCTGATGGTCTAGCCCTTAAGCACATGGCGCACAACGACATGGTTCCATATGCTCATTATCTGGAAGTGCTGCGTTTGGGAAAGCCATACCTGCTTTCTGAGCCGGAAGAGCGCGTGATGGTAGAGAAGTCTAATACAGGAAGATCTGCGTGGAATCGGTTTTTCGATGAGACCCTAGGCGAGATGCGTTTTGACGTAGATGGGGTATCACTCACTCAGCAACAAATATTGGCTAAGCTGCATAGTGGAGAAAGAGCGGCGCGAGAGGTAGCCGCTCGATCGTTCACAGAGGGACTTAAAAAAGCCTCGAAGCCGCTCACGTTCGTCTTCAATACCATTTTGGCTGACAAAGCGCTAGATGATCGACTCCGGGGCTACTCTTCTTGGATATCATCACGGAATATGTCGAATGAAGTGGCTGACGAAGATGTTGAGGCGTTGGTGGCAGCTGTTCAAGATGGATATCATCACGTGGCGCGATACTACCGCCTTAAGAAGGAGCAGCTAGGCTTGAGCGAAATGATGGAATACGACAGGTATGCTCCAATCGGTGAGGCAGACCGTCAGGTGAGTTGGGATGATGCGCGGGATCTTGTGCTTAAAGCATATTCCGAGTTTCATCCAACGATGGGAGATATTACCCGCAAGTTTTTTGATGGAAACTGGATTGATGCCAAGCTAGCGCCGGCAAAGCGCGGTGGAGCATTTAGTCACGGGGCGGTGCCCAGCACTCATCCGTATATCATGGTCAACTATACCGGGAAAATCCGGGACGTGCAGACCTTAGCGCATGAGTTAGGCCATGGAGTACATCAGTACCTTTCCAGGTCTCAAGGCATATTTCATGCGGATACTCCACTTACCACCGCAGAGACAGCTTCTGTTTTCGGCGAAATGTTAGTATTCCAGCGCTTGATGAAGGATGAACCCGATCCTGCAAATCGGCTAGCTATGTTAATGAGTAAGATCGATGATACCATTGCTACCGTCTTTAGACAGGTATCCATGAATCGGTTTGAGCATCTCATTCATACCAAGCGCCGAGAAGAGGGAGAGTTGTCTGCAGAGGACTTCTGCGCTGCTTGGATAGAGACCCAAGCTCCCATGTTTGGGGACAGTGTCACCCTAAGTGAGGATTACCGCTGGTGGTGGAGCTATATACCTCATTTTTTACATACACCCGGTTATGTATACGCCTATGCCTTTGGCGAACTGCTCGTTCTAGCCCTTTATGCTCGATACAAAAAGGAGGGAGAAGCCTTCTCGGAAGCGTACTTGAATTTACTCTCTTCCGGTGGATCGAACTGGCCACACGAATTGGTAGCTCCCTTAGGCGTTGATCTCCGAGATCCTACGTTCTGGGCAGACGGAGTTGCTGCAATTGGTGAAATGGTTTCAGAGGCAGAAAGACTAGCCGCAGAGTTATCTGCTTAACCACCTGCGTAAACGACTACATCGCCAACTGACTCAGCATCCACGCACATCCTAGTGCCGCGTAAATCCCTAAGAAGTATCCAGACACGGCCATGAGCAGGCCTACTGGTGCCATTGCTGGGTGGAATACGGAAGCCACAACGGGGGCACTTGCCGCTCCACCGACGTTTGCCATACTGCCGGTTGCTACAAAGAAAAGAGGCGCTTTAATCATTTTTGCCATGAACATCAGGCAGGCCACGTGGATGGATATCCAAAGGACACCCGCCAAGAGGTATAGTGGAGCTTCCACAACGGCCGCCAGATTAGCCTGAGCTCCAATCGAGGTGAGTAGCAAGTAAAGGGCGAGAAATCCAACCTTAGAGGCACCTACACGCTCCAATTTGCGAACTGGAGTGAAGGAGAGGCCTAATCCAAGCGTGACAATTATCAGGATGGACCACGTTGTAGAACTGATGATGGTGGGATCTCCTAGGGTCGGTAGGCGGTCTCCGATGGCGTGCGCTACCGCCACGGCGGCTAGTCCCATACCCACGATATAAACTAGGTCATTGAGAGAGGATGGCTTTCTGGTTTGATCCATTTCTGCCAATCGAGCGTTCGCGTTTTCAATAGCGGAATTATCGGCGCCTACCCACTTATCAAACTTTCCTTGGAATGCGCTCAGAAAGATGAGCACACCCATCCAGCCGTATCCAACCACGGTATCTACGACAATAACCGGCCCCAATATGGAATCAGGGGCGCCTACGCTTTGTTGAATGGCAATCATGTTTGCCGTACCGCCAATCCAGGATCCAGACAATGTTGCAAAGCCCTGCCAAGCGTCAGCTGGAAGAAATGAGCCAAATACCATAAACGCGATTGGACCTCCGATAACGATACCAAACGTCCCAGTAAGCATCATTATGATCGCTTTTCCTCCTAGCTTGATAATCGCCGGAAGATCCACCGTAATCATGAGTAGGAAAAGAGAAAGCGGCAATAGAATCCGAGCCATCCAGCTATACACGTCTGAACTAGCAGGCGTTATTCCAATGGTCGTCAGAATCGTGGGAAGGAAGTAGGCCCAAATCACAGGCGGTACGATGGCAAACAGTTTTTTGAAGGGTGCCAACGTACTCATCCAAAAAACGAGAGCCAGAACGGCAGCGAGTAGGGCAAACAGCTGGTTTGTATCGGTAATCACAATATTAACGGTATATGACTTGTGCTACTGGGCTTGAACGGCGGGCAATGTAAAGGTAAACGTAGAACCTTTGCCTTTTTCACTAGACACCTGTATGAGTCCTTCCATGGATTCAACCAGACCCTTTGTTGTCGAAAGGCCTAAGCCTGTTCCTTCATGCGTTCGTCCGGGGCCTGAACTCTCCTGAATAAAAGGGCGGAAAACATCTGTC
>DKOG01000015.1 GCA_002469915.1 Bacteroidetes bacterium UBA7368 | reverse complement strand
TAGCGGATATCGACAGCTCTGAAATCGGCGGATCTTCCAGAGGCAGAAACAGTGATAACCTTTTGGCTCATCCCTCTCTGCATGTTCAGGACGCGGTCATCGTCACCATTTAAGATGGCCACACCGTCTGAGGCTAAATAGGTTAACAGGGAGCCTTTTTCTGCAGCGATAGCTTCGATACTTCCCATTGATTCCATGTGAGCCACTCCTACGGAAGTGATCACCGCAATATTAGGCGAGACGATCTCGCATAGCTCAGCAATATCTCCTGGATGCCGCATGCCCATCTCAAGGACGGCAAACCGATGCTCATCTGTCAGGTTGTTGTTTACCACTCGACATATTCCCATCGGCGTGTTAAACGAACTAGGTGTCGCCAGCGTTGGGTAGCGCTGAGATAAAATCTCCCGAATAGCGAATTTTACAGACGTCTTTCCATACGATCCTGTAATGGCTATTACTTCCAAGTCCGGCCGAACAGCTATCCGGGACCGGGCTTGTTTTTTGAACCCCTCACGAATCCGTTTTTCTATGGGGGACGCTAGCTGAGCGGCCAGCCAGACCGCTATGGGGGAGAGTAGATCTCCAAGCCAGAGGCCTAAAAGCAATTGAGTCGTTGCTGAGAAGGAAACCAATGAAGGCAGAGAGATGAATCCCACCAAGCATGCTCCGGTTATTGCCCCGAGTCGCTTCATTCGAGCCGTCCAAGCCAGTGGTTTCTTAGGCCGATCGCGGCGATAACGTCGCGAGGATGTGAAGGTACCTGCCCAAAGTAAAAACAGGAGCCAGTTTGGTGCGGATGTCCATATGCTCAACAAAATGAGGAGTAGGCCCAGTGCGTGGCTTACTCGTATGACAGAATCGCTGAGTTGTCCTCGAAGCCAAGCCCCGAATGGTCTGCTCGCATATCCGTGGAGCTGAAAGGAATGCAGGAAAAACCGGGTGCGACGAACCATCCTCCACACGGAAAATGATACCGCGACAATCAACGATATGGCCAACAATCCACTCATGGGCTCATTGTTTTGGCCAAGGTGCGGACACCGTTTATAATGACATCGGGTTGGTTCAGATGAGAGAAATGTCCTGCACCTTCCAGCACAAACAGGCCTCCATCAGGCAGCGCTTTCGTGAGCTCATCCATCTGCTGACGGTTAATGGCGTCATCGCTAGATCCCCAATACACCAGAACTGGACACGACACATGAGGGAGACGATCTGTCACATAATGATTTACGGTGTGCACAAACGTCTCGCGCATAACGCCGCTCAACGCCCTGTAATCCGATGAGCCCAATAGGCGCCAAACCAATGAGTGTCGCAACCAATCCAGACCAAATTCTTTCGCTCGAGGAGGAAGCACATTGAATGGTGCCTTGAGAATTCGGGCAGCCCACACCTTTACGTAATACTTCCACGACCTTCTACGCCGTATGCCCGAGGGAGACACCAACGCGAGGAAGGCGGGCCGGAGGTCCTGCCCCGACTCAGATGCAAGCTGGAGCGATACGCGCCCTCCGTTGGAATGCCCGATGAGCGCAAAATGTGTAACTTCGCATTGATTCAGCACCTCGCGCACGAGGGACACATGCTCAGGGACGCTTAAGGCCCTAGGTGGATTTGGCGATTTGCCATGCCCTGGAAAGTCGATGGAAATGGATCTGAATTCAGCCGATAACGGACCGGAAAGGGAGCGCATTAGGTGAGATGAACTACCCCAGCCGTGCAAAAACACGAGTGCGAGGCCCTCGCGAGGGCCTGAATCCACAACTCTGATTCGCGTGGACTGCTCTCCTAGGACGATTTCAAGGTCCTTTTCGGATTCTGAATCTGAATTTCGCAGTCCCAAAGGCAGTTTTCGTTGTTGCGGGGCCCGTCGCCCTCTATATTAAGTAGTTCTGTGGCCCGATATGCTCTCCGAGGGATTCCTTTCAGGATCGGAGATCGGGCAATGTCCACACCTACGCCGAAAGATAACAAACATATCGTCGTGGGTTCAGGTTGCAACTGCTAAGATTTTTTGTACGGTCGAAGCCTGACGAGCAACCAACTGATTTTATTTCTGAATATCCAATAGCATGCCGACTACGTCCTTCAGTGGAATACTGGAATTAATTGGTGATAAAAAGTTCGGATTCATCCGAGATTTTCGCCACGACATACCCAAAGGCAAAAAAGATGCCTTCGTCTCACCAGCTCTCATAAAACGCCACCACTTGCGCGATGGTGTTGTTATGGAGGGGACGCTCCGTCCCGGACGTAAAGGCGATTTACAGGTCCATCAGATTGACACTGTAATGGGAGAGTCCTTGGATAAGTGGGTGAGGCATCGGGAATTCGAAACCGGACGCACGATCTATCCGGATGAGAAATTAAATATGGTTACGTCTCCGACGAACTATACGACCCGTGTTATGGATCTAGTCGCACCCATTGGTAAAGGGCAGCGCGCGCTAATCGTAGCCCCTCCTCGTACAGGCAAGACGTATCTATTGAAGGAAGTAGCAGCAGCTATTTCGCAGAATCATCCGGAGGTGGCGCTCGTGGCTCTTCTCGTGGATGAGCGCCCAGAAGAAGTCACGGACTTCAGTAGAACCACTTCTGCGACGCTTTTTGCATCCTCCAACGACCGCGATGAAGACAATCACGTTCGGGTTTCCCAGTTGTCCATCGAGTTTGCTAAACGACTCGTCGAGCAAGGAAAGGATGTCGTCATGTTGTTGGATTCATTGACCCGGCTAGGAAGGAATTTCAATATCTACTCGCAGGGTTCAGGTCGAACCATGTCTGGAGGATTGGATTCACGAGCCATGAACATTCCACGTAAGATTTTCGGAGCCGCCCGAAATATTGAAGATGGCGGTTCCTTGACGTTGATTGCCACGGCGCTCATCGACACAGGTAGTCGGATGGACGAAGTGATTTTTGAAGAGTTCAAAGGTACCGGTAATTCGGAAGTCGTTCTAGATCGTGAAATGGCTAATAGAAGAATCTACCCCGCCATTCATCTTAGAAAATCAG
>DKOG01000133.1 GCA_002469915.1 Bacteroidetes bacterium UBA7368 | reverse complement strand
GTTCACCGAAGACCATCGCTATTTCTACTTGAATGATGAAATTGATGAGGCTAACGGATGGGTGGACGGCACGCGAACCCTGATTTGGGACCTAATTGACTTGGATGAACCAGAGTTGGCAGGGGAATTCATTGCCGAAACCACTGAAACAGATCACAACTTGTACGTGAAGGGAGACTTGATGTACCAGTCCAATACGGGGGCTGGCCTTCGCATTATTGATATTTCAGATCCAGAAAACCCCTTTGAAACGGCTTACTTTGACACCTCACCAGTGGGTGGCCGGGGTGTTTCCTGGAGTAATTACCCCTACTACAAAAGTGGCTTGATCGCGGTCACTGGCGGGCATTACGGCCTGTTCTTAGTTAAAAAGAAAGAGATCGATCTATAGCCTGTGACGCTAGATATCCTGTACCAAGACGAATTTCTAGTCGCCGTTGACAAGCCGGCCGGCATGTTGGTGCATCGCACCAAAATGGCGGCCCAGGAGCGCGTGGTTGCCATGCAAACCTTGCGAAATCAACTGGATAAACAAGTCTACACGATCCACAGGCTGGACAAAGGAACGTCGGGGGTACTGCTTTTCGCGCTCGATGCTACATCTGCGCGGTTGCTCTCTGAACTATTCCAATCTCGTTCCATCACAAAAACCTATCGAGCT
The DNA here is from genome assembly GCA_002469915.1 of Bacteroidetes bacterium UBA7368. Taxonomy (GTDB): domain Bacteria; phylum Bacteroidota; class Rhodothermia; order Rhodothermales; family UBA10348; genus UBA10348. The sequence continues at coordinate 6,235 of DKOG01000133.1, read as the reverse complement.
ATTGTAAGAGGCTGGATCCATGAGCCAGGTATTATTGACCATGCGCTCAAGGAGCGCTTGGATAAAACAACCGACGGCAAAGCCCGCAAAGACAAACCGGCACAGGAAGCAACGACGAAATACTCCGTGATTAGTCGAACGGAGATCGACACACCGGTTGGCCGATACGAGACAGCTAGATATTCACTACTAGACATCCGCCCACTAACGGGGCGAAAACATCAAATCCGTCGCCACTTCAAGCACATTTTCCACCCCATTCTGGGGGATCGGAAATACGGAGATCGAGATCATAATCACTTCCTTAGGGAAACACTGTATGCAGATCGGATGATGCTTGCGGCCACTGGAATACAGTTCATGCACCCGGTAACGGGCGTACCCATCGGTATAGAAGTCTCATCAGGATTTCCGAACTCTATCCTGCGTCATTTTTCGAATAGTGGCCTTCTTGATAGCACTAAGAGCCTATCGTAACTCTTTGACAGCTAACTCCACATAATCCTGGGTCAAGAAATCAATACTTGCGCGTTTCGAACCCAACACCATCACCCACGAACCAAACCTCCCTCTACAATGAAATTTATACCCTTGATCGGAAGAGTCCTTTTCTCTGCTATGTTCATCATGTTTGGAATAGGCCATTTCACAGACGGACAAGCTATGATCGATGGAGGTATGGTCCCGTCCTTTCTTCCGTTTCCTATGCTCATCGTAATTGCAACCGGCGTTGTGTTGGTCCTCGGCGGAGTTGCCGTTCTTGTAGGATATCGGACCAAACAAGCTGCTCTCGGACTCGCTGTATTTTTATTGGCGACCACGTTTTTAACCTGGGCTCCTATGCTGAGTACAGGTGGCCAACAAGCCATGACCATGTTTATGAAAGACATGTCCTTGGCCGGCGCAGCACTCCTTCTGAGTCACTTCGGAGCCGGTCCAATGAGCCTTGACGCCAAGCAATCAGGCGAATAAGCGATTTCCAACACGTGAGGCGATATGGTCTCCGATTGAAAGACAAGCCGTAGCAGCCGGGGATGGTGCATTACACACATGTATCATTCCCGGCTGATCTATAATGACGAAATCGTCCACCATGGACCCATCTTCGCGTAATGCTTGGGCGCGAATGCCGGATCGGCATGGCACGAGATCGTCTGCTGTTACTTCAGGTACCAAGACCTTGATTGCCTTCAAATAAGCGTGTTTGGATACGGTTCGGTGTATTTCCGTAATGCCTTTGCGCCAATGCGCGCGAGCCATGCTCCGAAAACCAGAATATTTGGACGCCTCCAAAAGATCTCGCAGATTAATCGAACGAAGGCTATACCCCTCTCTTCCAGTAGCAAGCACCGCATTGGGTCCAACTTCTACTCGTCCATCGATCATGCGAGTGAAGTGAACGCCAAGGAATGGATAGGCTGGGTCCGGAACGGGATAGATCAGATGATTGCATAAACGACGCGCCTCTGGACGCAGTTCGTAGTAGACTCCCCTGAAAGGAACGATTTGCATACCGGGATCCACCCCTGCCATGCGCGCAATGCGATCCGAATGAAGCCCTGCGCAATTCACAACTAGGTCAAATGAATCACTTTCGGACCCCCAACGAACTACAGCGCCCTCTTTTTCCGGCCTCAAGCCCGTCACCTCTGCATTCAATCTCACTAGGTGATGCCGCTCACCCAGAATGGCCGCGAGTCGCTTAGCCACCCCCACAAAGTCTACAATGCCTGCATCGGGAACGTGAATCGCTTTGAGGCCAACGGCGCTCGGTTCAATACGCTGAAGCTGTTCGGCCGATAGCATCGTACACCGAACTCCATTTGCCTGACCACGCGCATAAATCCGTTCAAGGCCAGACACTTCATCCTTTGTGACCGCAACGATCACCTTTCCACAGGTATCATACTGGATTCCCTCGGAGCGGCAAAACTCAACCAGTCTCTTTCGACCCTCCCGGCACAGCTCAGCTTTCAAGGAACCTGGTGTGTAGTAAATCCCGGAATGGATTACGCCCGAATTCCGACCCGATTGATGAGCTGAAACATCGGGCTCCTTCTCAAAAAGGGTTATCCTGACGTCCGGCCACCGCATTGAAATAGCGTAAGCCGTCGAGAGCCCCACAAGCCCCCCTCCAATCAAAGCAACCTTTCTGAAGTCCAATTAGTCGGCAGGAAGATATTTAGCGGGGAGACCATTGTTAGCTAGGTACTCCATGGCATCGCAGAAGCGTTCCAGCTCTTCAATCGTCGTGTAAACGTTAGCCGTGACCCGAGCCCCTTCAAACTCTTTATGCTTGATGGGCGTGATAATGATGCGGTGTTCATCCCACATGTACTTCCCAACTAAAGTCGTATCAATGCCCCGGATACCGACGTTTCCAATACAGCAGGAAAATCTCGGGTCTTGGCTCGTATTGAGGTAAATACGATCGTACTCAAGAAGTCGATTCGCCCAGTAGTCGCGAAGGTAGCGAAGGCGAGCTTCTTTGTTTTCTGCCCCGATTCCCTGGTGAAATGTTAACGCTTCGGAAATCGCAATCTGGTTGGCCTCCGGATGGGTACCGATTTCCTCAAACTTACGGATGTCCTCATCTCTAGCTTCAGTGGCCGCCTGCATGGGCCAGAGGTCTTTGATCTTGTTTTTACGCACGTACAGCATGCCGGTCCCGATGGGTGCGAGCAGCCATTTATGCAGGGAAGTCGCGAAATAGTCGCAATCCAGATCTTCTTGTTTGAATGCAAAGTGTGCAAATGAATGAGCTCCATCTACAATCACTGGAATACCACGCTTACGCGCCATCTGTACCACTCCTTTCACAGGCAGTATTTGCCCCGTGATATTGATGATGTGGCACATCAAGATGGCCTTCGTTTTGGGCGTAATGTTCGCCTCAAACAAACGAACGATTTCGTCCGGGTCTTCGGCAGGAATCGGAATTGAAAATTGCTTTAACACGATTCCATCCCGACGCTCACGTTGCTTGAACGTATTAATCATCCGACCGTAGTCTTGCGTCGTAGTTAGGACTTCATCACCCGGCTCAAAATCAAACCCATTCTGACATATCTGCAATCCCTCACTTGCGTTGCGAGTGAGGGCAATTTCTTCGGCGCTAGCACCAAACTCCCGAGCGAGACGTTGCCGTACGCCTTCTGCTTGCGGCTGAAGAATCCGCCACATGGTGTATACTGGCGCCTGATTCATGTAGTCCAGGTGCGCTTTCATAGCCTGCTGAACAATAGCTGGAGCCGGGCTGACACCACCATTATTGAGGTTCACTAGCGAACGATCCACGGTGAATGCCTGCTGAATCTCGTGCCAAAAGTCCTCATCCTGCGCAATCTGATCTGGTGTTCCAGATTTGTTTGCCAGCATTTCAAAGTAGCCGGGGATGGATGCGGGATTAAACGTCGTTGCCATCATGCTGGCTGCAGCAGGCAATCCTAACGTACCGAGAAATTTTCGACGAGAGTACATGGACCTAAAAGGGGTTGGTTTACCCTACAAATGTACTCGAAATCAGCATTTAAGCAAAGGTGCTTAAGATCGGCCTACAAATTCTACGCGATCTCCCTGAACGACGGGAGCATAATAACCGGAAACCTGTCTGCCCAGATAGAAAATCGCGAGCATGGTTACGATCCAGACGAGCGCCGCTATAATCGGAATTCGGAATGAACGTCGCATGCGACTTTCCGGCAACTCTACTCTACGCGTAGGAACTTCCCGCTGGCCTGACTCTTCGGTTGGATTAACAACACGTGTGCCCTGCGAAGGTGGCTCGGAGTGAAGGGCCTCGCTGTGATCAGCGTGTAAACTCTGACCCGGTTCCAAGAATGATACTTGGGGATGTGCTATGTCGCGTTGATCAGGCAACGTCAATTGGTATGAGTGAAAAATCTAGTGTCGGCCCCTTTGTTGCGGGGGGACCCTATTCCCTGTAACGACAGAAATCTATTTTTTTGCGGTACGTCGCAAAAAAACACCTATGGCAAGAAAACGGCCCTCGCTCTCGCACCGCGTACATCAAAGTCGGAATGGACCGGCTCGCGAAATGATACCAGCGAGTCTATAGCGATATCTCGCACGACTACGTTCATACTTTCGACCTTCCGGTTGTCCGAGTCAAATAAGGAAATGTCAACCTGAGCAATCGAAATATATTGGTCCGATAGGTTTTTCACTTCTCCGGTAATTATCCGCGCTCCTCCGGGATGCAATTTATAGGTAATATTCTGCACCCGAACGCGTTTCTGAGCGTCGGTCGTTGCTTCTCCACAACCAATCAAAAGACCGGCCATCACGACCAAAGCAATCCATTTCACATCAATGACCAAAGTTATAGGAAAAGCTTACCCATGGAAAAAACGGAAAGCCCCCTTCGTTCAGCACCGCTGTGTGCGTAAGAGCAGCTACATCGGTGGTCAATCGGTCCCCGATGATGCGAATACCCAAGCTCAAAACACCGTTCGCCGAAATACCGGGCATAAAATAGTTCTCTGTGATAAACTTGGTTCGCGAGCCTAACTGTTTTTCTGCTCCAATCATAATGATCGGGGTAGAAACCACATCGCCACCGCCAAACAGAAACCCAGTACCAATAGTTATGGCTTGGTCTTCTGGGCCAAATGTGCCCGCTCCATAAAATATTCCGCCATAGCCTGATTCACCGGTAACCGTTCCCAAAAGGGCCCCAACCGAAAAGGAACGATTGTTTTTATTATAAACGGTTGCTTTGGGAGCCAAATAGACTAACTGTTCCGATAGGCCTGGAAATAGGGATATTCCGCCAGCAAAAACGAAGCTCTCGGAGACGCCTATGCCGCCAGAAGCAAAAAACAGCTCATGAAGAGAAAAATAGCCTGTCCCTTTTGGCACGGGTCGCCCCGTGGCGGAAAAAAACAATCGGGAAACGTTCGGGTCAAATTTGACCAGTTTCCCATTTCTCAATCTCGCTCTGATGGTTTTCCGAGACTCAATCTCTTCGACTCGAATCGTGAACTCGAGACCAGAAAGCGTCATAAAACGGAGCTCCTGGTCGGTTTCATCCAAGATGTTTCCAACTAGCTGACTCCCATCGGTAAGAATCAGTTGCGTAAACTCTTCTACCTCCTGAGCTTGTACCTGAGAAACCGAAACCCCAAGCAGGAACAAGGCTACCAACACTCTTCTCATGATCGTACTCCAATGGATAAGTGCTCGATATTTAGTCGAATACCTATGTAACGCGTGAGATCAGAATCGGATGCTTTTTTTAACCCAGTTCGTCTAATGAGGACTGAAGGCGACCAAGCTCTTCCTTGGCTTCTTCCAACTTTACACGTTCCTTTTCAACTACCGCAGCGGGTGCCCGTCCGACAAAATTTTCATTGGACAGTTTACCCTGCTGGGCACGAACAAACTTTCCCTTCCCTTCGATCTCTTTGCGTAGTCGCTCACGCTCAACCTCAAGATCAATCATACCTTCGAGCGGTACGAACACTTGATTGCGACCCACGACGGCTGAAGCCGACGCCGGCGGACGTTTTGCATCTGTAGAAATGGTCAGGTCATGGACCCGTGCTAATTTGGCAAAATAATCGCGATGACTTTCGACAGGTCCAACAAGAGCGGGCTCGAGAATGAGAAGCGTAGAAATATCCTGCCCCGGAGAGACTCCGTACTGAGCTTTAATATTTCGAATACCGGAAATAAGCTCCTGCATCGTGCCAAAATGGCCGGCCAATTCAGTATTCATCTCGGTGGCATTCTGTTCTGGCCAAGAGGACATCATGCACGAATCCCCTTTCTCTCTTGGACGCACATGTGTCCAGAGTTCTTCGGTGATAAACGGCATGAAGGGATGCAACAATTGAAGCATCTTTTCAAACAGTTCGACAGCCAGTGCAATCTGATCTTCCTGCATCTCTGATCCTGAAGTCGGCTTGATTAGCTCCAAATACCAGTCGCAGTAATCCCCCCAGAACAGCGTGTAAATCTTGGTAATCGCCTCGTTCAGCCTGTACCGAGCCAGATCATCGTTTACCTCCTCGATCGTTTGATTCAATCGGGTGACCATCCATCGCTCAGCAAAATCTAGCTCGTCGAACGAACGAGAACGCCGGTAATCTTTGCCATCCTCCATGAACTGTCCGAACACATTGAATGCATTCCAGATCTTGTTGGCAAAATTTCGACCCATCTCAAATTTCGTGGGGTCCAGTTTGATATCCTGCCCCTGAGCACAAAGCAC
>DKOG01000117.1:629-5803 GCA_002469915.1 Bacteroidetes bacterium UBA7368 | reverse complement strand
ATGGTACTTTTGCCACTCCCCGTTGTCCCACCAATGAGGATAATCATCGGACGACCTCGATCCGAAAACTCGACCCATCGCTTGTACACGCCAGCCGTTTCCGACCCTGCGGCTTCTTCTAGTCGCTCCAACACCATTTCTGTTAGATCGGCTGAAGACACTTCCGTCTGATCTGAGGCCAATAGATCGGCTTCAATGGTCTGAACGACATCGTAAGCCATGCCTTGGGGTAAAGCACACACTTCGAGAGAATCGGCTAACTGACCTTTTGAGAACGGAGAATCCGATTCATCTTTAGTGATTACCCTGATGAGAGGCTGCTCAACAACGTGCTTCAAATAGCTATCAAGCACCTCATCAAAGCCATTAACCTGTAGGTATCGACCTACTTCGATACGCAATTGAGGGCTCGTCAAGCCAGTATCTGGTGCTAAATCCTTTCGGATTTCCGAAGATACATGGTATGCTTCTTCAAATGAGAGACCTGCCTTCTGCAAGGATCGCGTTAGGATTCCTCGCAGAAATGGAACACTAGATCCATCTGCTTCATTAACGATATGTAGTCTATCCGGCTTTTCCATGTGTGCGCCTCAGGCCATCGGGTCCGTGATCGCCCTTTAGTATCTTCTTGAACTGACCGAAAGTACAACTGCGCAAAGTGGCTTCAAATCCGCACATCATAGAAATATGAACATATTTGACGAGCGACTCACCCAAGACTTATTGGATTACCCTCCTTTAATAGAAGCCCTCGACTTGGCTTTCAAGGATGATCCGTATATCCCTGTGCGGCAACATCTTACCATCCCAAAAGACGCCGCGGATGATGCAACACTGCTCCTTATGCCGGCTTGGAATGAAGCATATATCGGTGTAAAGCTTGCAACAATTCATCCTGAAAACCCAGAAAACGGGTTGCCTTCGGTTCACGCGTCTTATCTGTTGAAGAGCGCAAAAACTGGAGCGAACCTAGCCATGCTGGATGGAGCTGCACTCACCCGCATACGCACTGCGGCCACTTCTGCTCTTGCAGCTCAGTATTTGGCCCGTGATCGCGCATCCACGTTGCTAATGATTGGAGCAGGCGCCCTTTCTTTACCCTTAATTGAGGCACATTGTAGCGTTCGTCCGATTGATCGGATTATGCTTTGGAATAGAGGTGCCGAAAGAGGCCGCCTGCTTCTGGAAAAGCTGGATAGCCGGGCTGAGCTTGTAACCGATTTAGACGTAGCCGTTTCTGAAGCAGATATCATTTCTTGTGCCACGCTTTCCTCCGTTCCCTTGGTGCGGGGTGAGTGTGTTCGCCCCGGTACTCATGTGGATTTAGTCGGAGCATACACACCCTCTATGAGAGAGAGTGATGCGCAGCTTATTGAACATTCTTCGGTTTTCGTGGATACTCGAATGGAAGCAGCGCATGAGGCGGGCGACCTCATTCAGGTCGCCCGCGAAGGAAGGTGGACGATGGATCAGATTTTGGCCGACCTTCCCGATTTGTGTGGAGGAAGGCACCCTGGCCGTCAAACAGAAGACGAAATAACGGTCTTCAAATCAGTAGGAGCCAGCCTCGAAGACTTAGTTGCGGCCTCGCTCGCATACGAAAGGTTTATTGCATGAGACTGGGCATTGTTGGAGCTGGCATATTTGGACTGACCACAGCTCTCGAAATGAGTCTTCGTGGCCATGAAGTTACGCTGTTTGATCAAGGAGACGTGCCCAATCGACTTTCTTCCAGCTACGATTATCATCGCCTAATCAGGCGCCCTTATGGCCCCAAGAAAGGGTATGCGTCGCTCATTCCTTTCGCTTTTGAAGCTTGGGATCGGCTTTGGAAGCAATTAAACACCTCTTTTTACATCGAGACAGGATGTCTCGCTATTGGCCGATTGGACCACGACTGGATCCCATCCTCTATTGGCTCCCTCAAAGAAGCGGGCGTACCCTTTGAACGACTGTCATCTGGTGAAGCAAGTAATCGGTTTGATTGGTTGACGTTCGAAGAAAATGAAGAGTGTCTTGTTACACCAGAAGGCGGCATTCTTCAATCTGGGCCTATTCTAGAAGCATTGGCTGCCTATTTAGGTCCCGGGCAGGACTCCAAGCACAGTGTCACAAAATGCAAAATTATAGCCAACTGCCTTATCACCGAGATCAACGCAGAACGGGCGGAAATCACCGCGAATAATGAAGCAAAATATATTTTTGATCACGTCTTACTCACTACGGGCGCATGGCACAACACCTTCTATCCCGAAGAAATCGTGGCGTACAAGCAGAAGTTCGGCCTTCAGTTCGATTTAGATGCTCACATTAGAGTAGAAAACGATTGTCCCATGANNCTGGACCTAGCCGAAGATGGCGGATTTTATTTCATTCCGGGTTCATCCGCGTTTCCGGCAAAGTATGGCGATCATGTGGTACGTTCTGCAGGTCACCCAGATGTAGATCGCACAATCTCGGAAAAGGAGAAGTCCGAGCTTCTAGCATTAATGAAAAGCAGAGTCAGGATGGGCTTAACAGACCAGGCTGACCAGTACGGCGTGTGTTTCTACTCATGCACAGAGGACCAACGCCCCAATGTGCTTCAAACAGGACATAGCACTCGCCTGTTTGGAGGATCTGGACATAGTTTCAAGTGGGGAGCTCTATTCGGCGAATTGATTGCTGACCTATTGACGACCGAGCGCAGCCTAACCGACGTCCAGGAAATAGTGCGGGGCATGTCGTTACCAACGCGGTCTACTTCAGGTACATCCTAGGTTGCTCACCATCGATACACGCTTCAATTTCTAGGTGCTTTATAATGGGAGAAGCCTTCACTTTACCCATCAACACCTCTTCAATTTGAAAAAGCCCGGTGGGGTTGTCCATTTGAATGGAAATCCTAACCGGTTTCATCTCTCCTTTTTCGATCTCGACTTTGGAAATGGTATTAGCCGAATAGCGATGCATGTCCCCTACCTCCGGATCTAACTGCAAGTTAATCGGAATGAGGGAGCGTCCTTTTGTCATATCCGTGCCATCTGCCACTAAAACGACTCCAGCCTCTATAGAATGTATTCGCGTGTGAGCCATATGACCCACGATGACCTCGTGCGCCATGGATCGTATGACGACGCGTAGCGCCAAATCGTCCGGATATAGCCATTCCAGATAGCGAACGATTATAGGATCAATCAAATTGAGGGAGTGCCATTCATGTTTGTCTCGCGCAACACCCATTCCGGTATCATGCAGAAAACAGCCCAATGCTACGGCAACCTGCGATGCCTCAGAAGTACTCACGTGCTCATTCTCAAGACTTGTTTGTACTCCGCCCTCATTGAGAAGTCGAAGGATCTTGAGCGCATTATAGGTCGTGATGCGTGCATGGACGGGGCCGTGATCGTTATATCCAAGGCGCCTAACGGAGACCACATTGGCATAACTGTGGTATAGATTCACTTCCTCGTCTTTCAGCAAGCGTTCCAACAGTTGATGCACTTTCCCATCTGTGCGCTTTAGCAAGACTCTGTTTAACTGGAGTTCCTTTGGTGTAGGTGCTTTCCAGTCAGGAATATCATTTCTAGTCGTGTTCATTTCTTTTCTCTTTTCTCTTTTCAATTCTACACTTGTAGATAGGTCTCTATAAAAGACGAGGGGCGGCATGAATCATGCCGCCCCTATCCTATCTCTCACACCGAGCAAGCGGTCATTCTTCTTCAGTCTTCTCTTCTGTTGCTTTCTCGGCATCGGCAGCAACTTCTTCCTTAGCCTTTACTTCTTTCTTGGCTTTGGGCTTCGTTGCTTTCTTAGCAGGCTTTTTGGCCTTGGGCTTCGCTTTCGCTTTGGCTGGTGCTTCTTCTGCGGCCTCAGGAGCCGGAGCTTCCTCGGTTACAGCTTCTTCAGGAGCAGCTTCAGGCGCAGGTGCTTCTGCCGGGGCAGGAGCTGCAGCTTCATTCTGTTCCATCTGAGCTTTCAGCTCGGCTAGTCCGGACAGCTCACCAAGGGTCGTAGGCCCAGAGGCAGACGATTCTTTTTGCATGAACTGGCGAACTTCACGCTGCTCCTGACGATGTGACTCCTGTTTTTCACGTTTTTCTGCCTGACGTTCCTGACGCTCTTGCGTGCGGGCATGTTCAGTTGCAGAAAGCACGATCTCTTTCTGGTTTACATCGAAACGGATGACATACAGATTCTCGATCTCCATGCCTTCTTTGCAGTCGTTGAGTGCCTGACCTTCTGGAAGTTCTCCTTCCGGTACAAATGCTTCAACTTCTAGCGGAAGCTCAACAACAATCCCTTTGTCCTCCACGCGAACAACCTTAGCGTTCGTGATGGATCCTTCAGCGTATGCCTGAGCAAACGAATTCCAAGGGTTGGTGTCTACCTGCTTGTGTCCAAGTGAAATGCGGCGTTCGCTTGTATCGATATTCAATACGACGACATCGAGTTCCTGGCCTTTCTTGACCATGTCGGAAGGATGACGTACCCGCTTTGTCCAAGAGAGGTCACTAATGTGAACCAATCCGTCGATGCCTGGCTCGATTTCAACAAACACACCGAAGTTGGTGATATTGCGAACTTTGCCACGCATAACTGTTCCGGGTGGATACCGCTCTGCAATGTTTTCCCATGGATCGGGCTCCAACTGCTTCATACCGAGGGAAATTTTCTTGCCTTCGGAATCGACATTTAGAATCTTGACCTGGACAATCTGTCCGAGGGAAACCATTTGCGAAGGATGGCGAATATGCTCTGTCCAGCTCATTTCTGAGATATGGACCAATCCTTCAATACCTTTTTCGAGCTCAACGAAAGCACCGTAGTCGGTGATCGAGACCACTTTACCTTCAACCATCTGGTTGCCGGCAACTTTCTCTTCGATGTCTTCCCATGGATGCTTCTGAAGCTGCTTGAGACCAAGCGATATACGCTGGCGCTCTTTGTCGTAGTCGAGGACTACAACGTTCAGTTTTTCGTCCAAGGTAACGAGCTCTGACGGATGCGATACACGGCCCCATGACAGGTCTGTGATGTGCAATAGTCCGTCTACACCACCGAGATCGATGAATACACCGAAGTCCGTGATGTTTTTGACGATCCCTTCGAGAATCTGTCCGGGCTCCATCGTCTGCAAGATTTTCTCGCGCTGCGCCATGAGATCTTTCTCGATAAGCGCTTTGTGAGAAACA
>DKOG01000117.1:0-621 GCA_002469915.1 Bacteroidetes bacterium UBA7368 | reverse complement strand
GTTGGCAGGATTGAGCTTGACAATCTTGAATTCCATCCGCTTCTCTAGGTACGCGTCAAAGTCACGTACTGGGCGGACATCAATCTGAGATCCTGGAAGGAATGCTTCCATTCCGTCAAGAAGTTCGACAATCATACCGCCTTTAATTCGGCGAACAATCGTTCCTTCAAGAACTTCTTCATTATCAAACGCATCTTCGATCCGTCTCCAACGACGAACGGTATCAGCCTTGGTTTTCGAAAGAACCAGCTGTCCGTGATAATCCTCGATGCGCTCAAGATATACTTCAACTTCTGCGCCCGCTTCAAGCTCTGAGTCGAACTCACTGCGAGAAACAATACCATCAGATTTGAATCCGATATCGATAACGACATCTTTGTCACTGATGCTAACCACTTTACCTGAGACGATTTCGTGCTCAGAAACGTTAGTCAACGTGTTTTCGACGAGCTTGCGCAGATCGTCTAGACCGATGTTGGCATCTTCTGGATCGGTGACCTGATCTAGATCCTCGATACTGTAAACTTTGCCTGTAAGCTCACCGGTGAAACCGATCATTCCTTCTGGAACAACAACACGTTGTTCAGAGGCAGCCGGAGCTTCTTTTGCTGGTGCAGCTTC
>DKOG01000079.1 GCA_002469915.1 Bacteroidetes bacterium UBA7368 | reverse complement strand
CGTGCTTCTGTCTTTGTGCGGTTTGCCGGATGCAACCTTTGGAGTGGGCGGGAAGAAGACCGCGAACAAGCCACGTGCACCTTCTGCGATACGGATTTTGTAGGTACTGACGGCCCGGGTGGTGGCAAGTTCAAAACCGCTGATGAGATGGCCAATCACATATCTATGATTTGGCAAAGAGATAACGGGACGGGATCGCCCTTTGTAGTGTGTACCGGTGGCGAGCCTCTACTTCAGCTCGATCGCGATCTAATCGATGCTCTTCACGCACGCGGTTGTTTTATTGCCGTTGAGACCAACGGGACTGTTCCGGCCCCAGATGGTATTGACTGGATTTGTGTATCCCCAAAAAAGGATGCTGAGGTGGTATTAGACAATGGAAACGAGTTAAAACTGGTCTGGTATCAAACAGAGGCCCCTCCAGAGCGTTTCGTCAACTTAAAGTTCGACCACTTTTTTCTCCAGCCCATGGACGGACCCGATGCCGATCGGTTCACCGAAGAGGCCATCATGTATTGCCGAACGCATCCTGAATGGCGCCTCAGCCTGCAGACCCACAAATTACTGGGTATCCCTTAGGCCTTCCTCAGAATGAGTACCCCGAGTGGAGGCAAGTCTAGACTTAAAATGGCTTCCCGATTGTGCAACCTGCCTTTTTTGGCGAGCACATCGCCGGAACTCCCGGCCCCACTTCCTCCGAATCGTACCTCATCCGAAGACAAGAGTACTCTCCATTTTCCTATTGTGGGAGCGCCTTGAAGGTAGCCCGATCGTGGTACGGGTGTAAAATTGAACACAAATAGCAGATTTTCATCTTGGCCGAGGCGGATATAACTGGCCACGGCGTTTTCAAGATCGGACATATCAACCCATTCAAAACAACCCGCCGTATCGTTTCTGAGCGCCGCGCTGTTACGATAAACCTGATTTAGGGCCTTAACCCAAGCTTGGGTGCCGCGGTGGATGTCTTTGTCTAAGAGCCACCAGTCCAGACCTCGATCATGACTCCACTCTCTACCTTGGCCAAACTCACTGCCCATGAACAGTAATTTCTTTCCGGGGTGGCCAAACATATGACCGAACATCATTCTAAGATTTGAGGCCTTCTGCCAATCATCACCCGGCATTTTCCCGAACATAGATCCCTTGCCGTGGACGACCTCATCATGGGATAACGAGAGCATATAATTTTCTGCCCAAGCATATACCAGTGGAAAAGTGAAGTCGTGATAATGGTGTTTGCGATGGACTGGATCTTCGTGAAAGAACTGCATCGTATCGTGCATCCAACCCATATTCCATTTGTACAGAAAACCGAGGCCGCCACGATAGGTGGGATGCGAAACGCCTGGCCATGCTGTCGACTCTTCAGCAATCACCATAGCAGATGGAAACCGGGAAAACACCGTTTCATTGATGGCTTTCAACATTTCCATCGCGTCCAAATTCTCCCGCCCGCCAAACTTATTGGGCGTCCAGTCTTCGCGCGAGTAATCTCGGTACAACATGGAGGCTACCGCATCAAATCTCAGCCCGTCAATGTGGTATTCGTCTAACCAGAACAAGGCATTTGAGAGCAGATAATTGCGTACTTGGGGGCGCGAATAGTCGAACACGTAGGTCCCCCAATCCGGATGATGACGCATAACTGGGTCTTCATACTCGAACAGAGGCTCCCCATCAAATTCCATTAACCCTTGTGGATCTGTCGCAAAATGCGCGGGCACCCAGTCCAGAATGACGCCGATACCCTTCTGATGAAGATGGTTGATCAACATCTTGAAATCTGAGGGGCTGCCGTACCGATACGTGGGAGCAAAAGGCCCAACGATCTGATATCCCCAAGAACCATAAAACGGATGTTCTTGAACGGGCATTAATTCAACGTGCGTAAACCCCATTTCAAGTACATAATCGGCCAGCGGCTCGGCCAATTCTAGGTAGGTCAGAAACGTGCCATCCTCGTGCCGTCTCCAAGATCCTAAATGCACTTCATATATAGAGACCGCCTCTTTAAGACTTTCAGGGCCTTTCCTTTTCGACATCCAGGCGTCATCAGACCATTTAAAGTCAGATGGACTGATAATTCCTGACAGTCCTTGAACCGCATCTCCTCCTTCGACTGGAGGTTCCATTTCAAATCCGAACGGATCGGACTTGTCTATCCAAGAATCGCCCCGATTAATACTAAACTTGTATTTATCGCCCGCTCGAGCACCGCGAACGTACACTTCCCAAAACCGCTCCATCCCCGATCCAACCGACTTCATGGGGTGACGCGCACGCTCCCAATCGTTGAAGTCTCCAATAACCGACACCGCATCAGCCCGGGGTGCCCAAACACGAAACCAAGTACCCTGGCGGTTTGCATGGGCCCCAAAGGTCCTATACGCGTCCTCAAGGCGTCCCTGCCCCCAGAGGAATTGATCAAAAGCGGAAACAGCTGGCATAGCCTGAGTCAAATGAGTTTAAACCTTAAATTACGGTTCAGCGGGATGACGCATTGTTTTCATTTCAAGAAATTCGGGATCTATTTCCTTTCCAGAACCGGAATCGATGTATATTCGGCGTCCATTTCGGCACTCCTAGCTACACTCTCCGCCATTGACCGTTCTTCCAGGACATCCATATCCACTCGGCGCCACCGTACTTGAGGGCGGTGTAAACTTCGCTCTGTTTAGCGAACATGCAGAGAGCGTAACCTTGTGCTTGTTCGACTCTGTGGAAGCCACTGAAAGTGCTCGAGAAATCAGATTTACTCAAAAGTCTGATAAGGTTTGGTATGCGTTTGTGCCCGGATTAGAGGAAGGACAGATCTATGGATATCGAGTAGATGGGCCGTATGACCTAGAGAATGGGCACCGATTCAATCGCAATAAAGTCCTTTTAGACCCATATGCGCGGGATCTAGCTCGAAGTGCACAGTGGGATGACTCCTTATTTGGCTACCATCCTCAACAGGGCGATACTACATTTAATCCTCAGGATTCCTCGGCGTGTGCGGCACTCGGACGCGTTCAAGGGAATCCTACCCAATCGAATCGACCTGCTAAGCCTAACCATAAGTGGAGCAAATCGATTATCTACGAAACGCATGTCAAGGGCATTTCTATGCTTCATCCAGATGTGCCTGAAGCCCATAGAGGAACGTACCTGGGGCTCATCTCCCCACCGATACTCGACCACCTCAAAAACCTGGGTGTCACAACGATTGAGCTTTTACCCGTTCAAGCTAAGTTGTCCGAGTTCAACCTCCACAAAGCAAACCTCAGAAACTACTGGGGCTACTCCCCACTCGGATATTTCGCTCCCGAACCATCCTACGCATCACATCCGGATCAGGCTATTCAGGAATTCCGTCAGATGGTTGATGGCCTGCATGAAGCGGGACTGGAGGTCATTTTGGATGTGGTATACAATCATACGGCAGAAGGAAGCAGACTTGGGCCCACTATTTCCTTCCGAGGCTTGGACAATAAAGTGTACTACAGGGAGGTCCCGGAAAAAGCACGCTACCTACAAGATTATACCGGAACGGGCAACACGTTAGATGTGCGCAAACCCGTCGTTCGGCGGTTAATTGCAGATTCCCTCAGATATTGGGCTGAGGATATGGGAGTAGATGGTTTCCGGTTTGATCTCGCAGTTTCTTTGGCTCGTGAAGGCGGCGGCGTAAAAATGGATTCCGCCCTCCTTTCCTTACTCAAGCAGGACCCCGTCTTACAAAAAACCAAGCTGATTGCTGAGCCGTGGGACCTAGGACCTGATGGCTACAAGTTGGGCGCCTTTCCAGCTCCCTGGAGAGAATGGAACGCCAAATACCGAGATACTATCCGGCAATATTGGAGAGGACACGCTTCGGCGTCCGACTTGGCGACGCGTATCTCTGGATCCAGCGATCTATTCCACAAGCGCCGCCCCCTTTCCTCCATCAATTTCATCACGGCCCATGATGGATTCACACTGGAAGACACGGTGTCCTATGCTCACAAGCATAACCTTGCCAACCTAGAGGACAATCGGGACGGACACGAACCGAATTATTCCAGCAACTGGGGTGAAGAAGGACCCACTCTAGATGAGGGTATTGCCCGAACCCGACATTCCGTCAAGAAAGCACTTCTCTCAACGTTATTTCTTTCTCAAGGCGTGCCCATGCTACTTGGGGGAGATGAACTAGGCCGTACGCAGCAAGGAAATAACAACGCATACTGTCAGGATAACGAGATTTCCTGGTACAACTGGGCGGATCAACAGGTTGAGTGGACTGCGTTTGTTCGAGAAACGATTGCTTTTCGAAAAGCACATCCCAGTCTGTCGCGTCATCGATTCTTAAAGGGTGGGCCTGCTGGGTCTGTCGATGAACAAGCGATTTGGTGGCATCCTGAAGGTAGACCCATGCGGGCCCACGACTGGTCACATTCCGCATCGCTCACGCTGGGATTAATCCTTCCGGGGAATCGCATACAGGATGTATATCCAAATGGAGACCTGATTGAGGATGACACGCTGTTGTTAGTCTTCAACTCAACCGGACACGATTCTACCGTTGTTCTTCCGACCTGGGGCACTTTTTGGACGGGTTGCGCGCCTTTTTGTGAGGA
>DKOG01000083.1 GCA_002469915.1 Bacteroidetes bacterium UBA7368 | reverse complement strand
AGACCGGCCGATGGAGGAAAACCACAGATTCTGCACACCATCAACGGTAGTGGATTAGCTCTTCCACGCATCGTGGCCGCTCTACTGGAGAACAACCAGAACGAAGACGGCTCTATCTCAATTCCCACCGTCTTACAGCCTTATTTCGGCGGCAAATTTATCGGTTAATACGTTGAGAATTGCACAACAAAAGCAACACGAATCAGTATACTAGTGTGCCCCTTAGATGGACTTAGCATCATGGAAATACACTCAAGCCCATTAACAATCGAGACCTCAAGGCATCTTCTCAGACGTCTTTGCTTCGGCTGTACGTTAGATGAAGCGCAGGCGTTGGTTGGACGTCAAGCAAAAGACGTTGTCGATGAATTCTTTGAAGCGGCATTTGACAGCCTAACTCCCGAAGATCCATGGTGGACGGAAGTTTTACCCCCGCCAAATGGGTCTACCTCCAATGCAAGACGGGTTTTTAACCAGCAAAATCGGGAATGGCGTGATGACATCACCTATGACTGGTTCAAGGAAATGTATGCCGACCGGGTCAGTCAACGACTTACGCTATTCTGGCACGATCACTTCGTGACCAGTTATGATGCGTACTACTACACCGCTTGGGGATATCGGTACAAAAAATTGCTCCGCGAGAACGCGATGGGCAGTTTCAAAAGATTTGTTCGAGCAATTGGATTAGATCCGGCCATGCTTAGGTACTTGGATGGCCGTTCCAATACCGTGTATGCACCTAATGAGAACTATGCGCGTGAGCTCTTAGAGCTGTTTACCATGGGTCCTATCGGTCCGGACGGAACGCCCAATTACTCTGAAACAGATATCCGAGAAATCGCCAGAGCGCTAACCGGATATATCACCATGGTTCCTCAGTCCTGGTACGCCAGGTTATACGGTCCTAGGCACGACAAAGAGGACAAGACGTTTTTCGGACAAACCGGAAACTTTGGTTATGACGATGTGGTCAACATTTTGTTTGAGGAACGATCCGAACAAATTGCTCACTTCATTTCGAAAAAAATGTTGGTTGAGTTTGTCGGGCAAAATCCAGACGCCGCCTCAGTTACCGAGCTTTCGAGGGTCTTGTTAGACTCGAATTTCAGTTTATTACACACATTTAAGGCACTTTTTTCCAGTAAGACCTTTTTCCAACAGGCCATCAGTGGCTCCAGAATCAAATCCCCTGTTGAGATATTTCTGGGACATTATGTAGAAATGGGCGTCCCGCCCAACAGGGATCAATCTACCTACTTGTTGACCGCCTGCTCAGTAATGGGTCAAAAGCTTCTGGCCCCTCCTAACGTCGCGGGATGGCCGGGACATCGAAATTGGATTTCCACCAATACGCTGACCTTGCGCTGGGCCTACTCAGATGCGATTCTTCGCAGGGAAATGTCTGATGAAAACATGGTCGAGTTTGCTCGAAGGCATATTCAACCAGGGTCTACCCATCCAGCGGTAGATGTGGCTCTTTCAATAGCTGAGCACTGTTTTTCTATTCCAATGGAGTGGATTGAGGTTCCAAGCATCGACGAACCTTTCGAAGGAGACCTGCACGAACTGCCCTTACCGAGCAGTCTACTGGACGGACCGGAATACAAAATCAACCTAGTCAAGCTGTTTTTGAATGGCCTACCTTGGTACGAGTGGAACCTGGAAACGGATGGTGGCCGAGATCGGGTTTCCCAATACATGAGAAGGCTGATTCAATTTCCAGAATATCAGTTGATGTAATACTATGTGCAATCACTCACATCAACCTACCACGATTGGAACGAGCCTCAAAGATGGTATTCATCACGACAAGGCTCATTTTCGTTGGTCCAGAAGACAGTTTCTGAAGGGCTTAGGGCTCGCTGCTTCAGGAGTGACCATGGGGCTAAACGGGCGCCCCGTAAAAGCCTTCCACACCTCCCCACTGCTTCAAAAACTAGCAGGAGCGAAATCGAACCGCGTTCTGGTTCTCGTTCAACTCTCAGGAGGTAACGATGGATTGAACATGGTCGTACCGTACAGCGATCCAGAGTACTACAGAGTCCGCCCTTCCATCGCTATCCCGGGCTCCGATGTCATTCCACTGACCGATCACACTGGGCTTCATCCCAATTTGGCACCGTTTGAGTCCCTGTATGGGGATGGAGTTATGCAAGTGCTACACGGGGTAGGATATGACAACCCTGCTCTTTCACACTTTACCTCCACCGATGTATGGATGACCGCTGGAAGCGCCAACGACGTCGGTTCTAGTGGTTGGTTAGGGAGATATCTTGAAGCATCCAATCCGGAACTACTTGCTGCCCCCCCAGACCATCCTTATGCGCTACAGCTTGGTAGCGGTTCGCCATTACTCTTTCAAGGAAACACCTCGAGTCTGGGTGTTCAGTTTCCCAACTTGAGCCTGCTCGAACGATTTGTTGAGGAAGGAATTTTGTTTGACGAGGAATTCGTTCCAGACACTCCGTTTGGTCACGAACTATCCTACATACGTTCCATTGCAAACGACTCGTTTCATTTTGCGGAATCTATTCAGACGGCATCTGAAACCGGAGCTAATCTTACCGAATACCCATCTACCAACGGACTTTCGGGAAATATGGCCGTTACGGCCCGGCTCATTCGAGGTGGTTTAGGAGCCAACCTTTACCATCTCAATTTAGGTGGTTTTGACACGCATTCAAGCCAGATTTCCCGACATCGATCCTTAATGGATCAATTGTCCGCTGCCATCTCAGCCTTTATGACAGACCTGGCCACTGATGGGTTAGATCAGGAGGTCCTAGTCATGACCTTCTCCGAATTTGGTCGACGCGTATATCAGAATGGATCCGGTGGTACAGACCACGGCACCTCTGCACCGCTCTTTATGTTTGGCGGCGGTGTCACGGGGGGAATAATCGGAGAACAACCGAGTCTGACCGATTTGGCCCCAGGTGGTAACCTCAAGCACGGCATAGACTTCCGAGGACTTTACTCGTCTATACTAAGAGATTGGTTTGGTTTGTCAGAAGACGATGTACTGGATGTAATGGGAGCGAGTTTTACTCCACTTCCTATCATTGATTCTACATTTATTACATCATCCGAATCGGTTCATCTGCCTGTTTCTGCACGCCTCACTGGGAACTACCCCAATCCCTTCAGAAACCGGACCACGATTGAAATTGAGCTTGATCGGTCGCAGCATATTCGCCTGGAGATTTTCGACCTCCAAGGCAGAAACCTGACCACTCTTTCCAACCGCATGGTTTCAGCGGGCACACACCGCATTTCTTTTGCTGCCGAAAATCTCCCTTCCGGCAGCTACTTTGCTAGGTTAACAAGCCGGTCTGGATCTCAAACTCACAAATTAAGCGTAATT
>DKOG01000007.1 GCA_002469915.1 Bacteroidetes bacterium UBA7368 | reverse complement strand
ACAGCTCATTCGCTCCTCAAAAGCCGTTCATTTTTGATTCCGAAGGGGTAATTCGCTGGTACCTGGATTTTACAGATCATCCCTCCTTGTCCTCTTTGTTCTTCGATAATGGGGTTGAGCGACTGGCAAACGGGAATCTGTTTTTTGGAGATCGGCCACATGGACGTATTGTGGAAGTGGATATGTTAGGCAACATTGTACAGACGTGGCCGATGCCGGGATACGAGTTTCACCATCACGTACTCGAAAAGCCAAATGGTAATTTTCTGGTTACCGTGGATAAGCAAGGTGAGCCTACGGTAGAAGATTACATCATAGAAATTGACCGTATTTCTGGAGCTACGATTCGAGAATGGAATCTCAAGGAGTCACTGGACTATGCACGTCGAGAATGGCCAACTAATTTTGGAGATCAGAATGTAGATTGGTTTCATGCTAATGGACTTGCTTACGATCCACTCGATGACACCATCATTGTTTCTGGACGAACGCAAGGGACGGTCAAGCTTACGAATACCAATGAAGTGGTCTGGATTTTGGCGCCGCATCGGGGTTGGGGTACCGCTGGGGATGGTGCAAATCTTTCGTTTAAGTTGCTGTCTCCGTTAGATAAAAACGGTGCCTTGATTCGAGATCCTTTAGTTGTAGACGGCACGTCCAATCATGCTGATTTCGAATGGGCTTGGTATCAGCACGCTCCTGAAATCATGCCGGACGGTAGTCTTCTTTTATTTGATAATGGGGATAACCGTAACTACGGCGTGTCAGAGCTTTATAGTCGCGCAGTACACTACGTAATAGACCAGCAGGCTATGACGGTGCAACAGCGCTGGCAATATGGTAAAGAGCGGGGGGCAGATGGTTTCTCGAGAATTGTTTCAGATGTCGATTATCATATCGAAGAAAACAACGTGGTCTTTATGCCCGGAGCAGTGGGAAGGGAGGCTATTCCATATGGAAAGGTGGTAGAAATTGATTATTCCTCAAGGAATGTCGTGTTTGAAGCGACCATAACGGCTCCCATCGCCCAATGGAGGATTACCTTTCACCGCGTTGAGCGGATATCGCTCTATCCCAATTAGAAGAGACTAAAAATAAGCGGGGCGGTCGGCTATGCCGACCGCCCCGCTTGAGTAGAAACCACTACGAACGCAACCGATTTAGAAGGTCAGTCCAAATCCGAATGGGAAGAGCGGGTCGTAGTTTTCATCCCCAACGTTGATTGGGTTCTGAGCCGCCGTTCTTGGCCATGTAAAGGAGAGCTTGCCGGTCGGGGCATAGTCTCCGAATAGCACATCCGTCATACCATCACCCTCAGAGCCGGGCAGCCACGCTGCGATGAATGCCTGACTGGCATCCATAACGTCATTGACGATCATGGGGCGGCCAGAGAACAGCAGGGTGACCATTGGCTTGCCGGAAGCGGCAGCGTTGTTAAAAGCGGCCTGATTGGGAGCATCCAATACTAGATTGGAGTCATCACCAAAAAACTCCGCATATGGCTTTTCACCAACTACTAGGACGATAACGTCAGCATCTTCGCCACCCGTTCCATCTGCAGAATAGGTGACCATGGTTTCGGCTGAAACGGAAGCCTGGATGGCCTCTAGAACGGTTGTGCCTTCAGTGACGTCGCCGAGCTCGCCTTGCCATTCAATGGTCCAGCCGCCGCTTTGCATACCAATATCGTCAGCACCAGGGCCCGTAACATGGATATGTGATACTGATTTAGAGAGGGGAAGTGTTGCCTCTTCGTTTTTCAGTACTACCATGGATTCACGTACACTTTGTCTTCCAACAGCCCGGTGCTCATCGGATCCGAAAGAATCTTCTAGACTCCGGTCGGCTGCAAATGTGTAATCTTTTTCGAAGAGTCCCATTGCAAATTTAACGCGCAGTATGCGTCGAACGGCGTCATCGATGCGTTCCATTGGGATTCCACCTTCTTCGGCCAGCTCTTTTAGCGTGTTGAAGAAGAGCTCGTAGCGTTCCGGAACCATAACCATGTCCATTCCGGCATTGATCGATGTCTGAACATCACTTTTGTAGTCGCCCGGAAGCGCATCAATGGCGGCGTAATCGGAGATTAGAAAGCCTTCAAATCCCATTTCTTCTTTCAGGATTTCTGTGAGAAGACGGTAGCTTCCAGAGCTCAAGACGCCGTTCCAACTGCTGTAGGAAGGCATGATGGTTCCAACTCCGGCATTAACAGCCGTGACATAACCTTCCATGTGAACGCGACGAATTTCCTCTTCGCTCATGGGCACGTCTCCACGATCCAGTGGGTAGCGCGATCCGTCTTCAGCGTACATACCTGTTCCGTACACCGTTCCACCGTCCCCAATAAAGTGCTTGGCGCAAGCCAACACACGTAGAGGGTCGGTCAGGTCAACTCCTTGAAGTCCTTTTACAGCAGCCAATCCTAGTTTAGCAACGAGCATGGGTTCTTCGGCGAAACCTTCGTAGGTGCGACCCCAGCGATCATCTCGTGGAACAGCCACACAAGGGGCAAATGTCCAATTAATGCCTGTGGCACGTACTTCTTTGGCCGTAATGCGAGAAATCTCTTCTACCAGATCGGCATTGCGCGTCGCACCAAGGCCGATATTATGAGGGAAAATAACGGCTCCAATGACATTGGAATGTCCGTGTACGGCATCCACACCGTAGAGAAGGGGAATCTGAAGACGTGTCTTCATGGCCTCAGACTGATAGTCCTCGTACATGGCGCGCCAGTCCTGAAGGCTGTTGGTAACAGGGTCAGATCCCCCACCACTCAATAAAGAACCCATGAGGTAGTCAGAGATATCGCTTTTCGTAGCCAAGAAATCTTGATCGACCTGAGTCATCTGCCCGACCTTTTCTTCCAAGGTCATTTTCGAGAGTAGCGTATCTACTCTGGCGTCGGCATCAAGAAAGAGCTGCTGTCCAGGCAACTCAGTTTCGGTTTGGACATCTGTATTTGTCGCACAGGCGGACAAGGTTAATAAAGAAAGGATCAGGATATATGTTTTCATTTACACTGACAGGTCAATTGTGCACGGAATATTGCGGTTAGATACAGTCTGTAAAACCGCCTAAAACACCAAAAAAACCATGAAAAGGTTTTCATAAATAGAATTCAATATAAGTCCATCGGGTCAATTGCCCTTTTGCTTTTTCGTAAAGATTCAGAAAAAGAAAATCGTGGGAGAAGTCACAAGGCCCACCTGCAAAAGACCTATTTCGCAGCTTCCCATTCTTCAAATGTTGCCGGTGACTTCTGATATTCCATTACCATTAGCCAACCATCTTTGCGCACTAGAAGACCTTCAAAATGCACCATGGCAACGACTGGGTCTGCATCCCCGGTTTGTGACCAGTAGCGAAAGATACCCGTTTCATGAGCGGTATTCCCGTCATGCAACCGTTGGGTAAATCTGAAATCGACACCGGCAGATAGCCTTCCATCCTTTGTGTCGTCAAAACCAGGCTTCCAACCCGCAAGAGCCTGCGCAATGGGATAGCTTTCATTGGATGACGAGGATACGAGAACCGCATCTGGATGATAGGTTGCAGAATAGCCCTCAAAGTCACCTTCTGAAACGGTGCGAGATACCTCAGACCAGAACGCGTCCAGTTCGTCCACCTGAGCCGCAGCCGTTGACGGAAGAAGCCCCGTCAACAAGCAGCAGCTTACGAGCAATAAACGGAGGGTGTGACTTAGCATATGAAATCGGATGTGAATGAGGTCCTACCAGAATATCAGGTACAACGCAGCGGCAATGCCGAGAATACCGAAGGAGAGTCCGTTGAATACGGGATCGGATTCCGCCTTGCTTGTCTTATG
>DKOG01000089.1 GCA_002469915.1 Bacteroidetes bacterium UBA7368 | reverse complement strand
AGAAATTACCTGTTCTAACAACGCCTTCACCCCCAGGGTCAACCTCCGCAAAGGATCGACCTGAGTCGACATCATCGAAAATGAGAATGGGTTTAAGGTCGTCACGTTGGGAGGTACTTCCTGCGTCTAGATCCAAAGAAAATGATCCTACATTTTCCCATACGAAATAGCGAACAGAACCGGAGTTCATAACTCCACTATCGGTCGAACCAACGGCGGACTCCCCATTTGTAGTAGGTATACTTTTAGCTCTTAGCGACTGTCTTGAAGGCGTCGTATACCCAAAGTTCGCGACACTACTGCCGTCATTTATTAGGTTGGCAACGTGAAACCCTTGAACGTAGTCCTCTAACAGTGAAAGAGGAAAACCATTCTTTGTTAGGAGGCTGGCGTAGGTACCGTATCCATTTCCTGATGTTCTCGAAATTTCTCCTGCCAGATCAGTCCCAAGTCGGTCTGCAAGGTAGTTAGACCAGAGTCCTGCTCTTTGGTAGTCCTGAGATGCTGGTCCGCCGTAAGGTGGTCCATTATCCCATGATAGGAGGGATGCAGCACGGTCTATGGCCGAATTTATGTAGGACACCGTTCGTGGAGAATATCCATTAACCACCTCGGCCCATTCTGCCTGTCCTTCGCTAACGAATGTGGCCTCAAAGCCCTTGTTTGCCTGCATGATCAGATGCTCGTACTCATGCGCTAGGGTGCGGTGGAGGTTGGCCTGAGAAACCGGGCTTCCATCTTGGCGATACATTCCGGGCATCGTATCCAAGTGGATGATATCAGCTTGATTCGAGTTCGACGAGAGATCTGCTGGAGAAAAGAACCCTGCAACGGCCCCGAAATTGTTATTTGCCGGATCGTAAAAGTCTTTGATATCGTGTAGCAGTATGTCCATTTTTCCACTTCCATCAACGTCAGAGGGAGGACCGAATACAGCCTCGTCATTTTCAACGATGCCTTTGTTCGGATTGACAGAACCTGAAGGTGTCTGTACTCCCGCAGCGGTGACCATTGCGGCAATGTCGGCGTCCGTTACATTTCCTCCATTAGATGCCAACTGGCTTGATTCCACCCAAACATTGAAAAAGGAGTGTTCGGCCATCAGGGTAAACTCAACCGTCTCGGTTTGGGATTCTTTTATGTTGAGGACCGCAAAATTGCGAGTTTCACCAATTACGAACTGGCTTCCCTTACCCGTGGGAATCAGACCCATTTCTTTCCGCATATGGTATTCCGCACTTGCTGCGCGTCCTTCTGGAGACGCGGACAAGGTCGGAGTCATGTGAATCCATTGAATGTCTTTTTCCTGATTCAAGCGGGATAGTTCTAACGCCTGTTTGGAGGACTCCAGTTCGAGGTCCTGGGCTTGAACAGTTCCGAACATCAGGGACAGGCTTAATAGGGCAAATAGCAGACGCATGGCTTTTATTCTGGGAAAACCGAAATGGTACCTTGAGAGACACGAATAGTGGCTTTCAATTCAGGAGTTTTCAGGGTGAACGGACGTATTACTGCCTTCAACGGGTACAAAGATCGATCCATTCTCAAAATGATCCAGAATGGAATAGTTCAATCGATCAAAGAATCCTTTTGGAAGTTGTCTGGTTTGGAGCGTTCTAAACCCTCAACCAACCACATTGGTTGCCTCGGAAACCGGAAAAAATGGTCTTGTCAAATGAAATGGAATGATCTGACTCCAGAGGAAGAACGTATCATCATAGGAAAAGGCACAGAAATGCCTTATTCCGGGGAATATGATGACTTTTCTCGGGAAGGTACCTACGTTTGTCGGCGCTGTGAAACACCACTTTATAGATCAGGAGATAAGTTCTCATCCGGGTGTGGGTGGCCTAGTTTTGATGACGAAATAGCGGGAGCTGTGCGATCCGAAACCGATGCGGATGGTAGAAGGACTGAGATACTGTGTGGCACGTGCGGTGGTCATTTGGGTCACGTTTTCAAAGGAGAACGGTTTACACCAAAGAATACACGTCATTGCGTCAATTCCCTTTCAATGCGATTTATCCCTATTGAGAACGAAAATGAATAAGCCAGAACGAGCACTTTTTGCATCCGGATGCTTTTGGGGTACGGAGTACTATTTTCGAAAGCAGCCGGGCGTGCTTCAAACAGCCGTTGGATTCACAGGAGGCCACGTTAAGAATCCTGCTTATCGAGAGGTATGTGCGGGCACAACAGGGCATGCCGAGGTGGTAGAAGTGCTTTATGACCCTGAAAAAGTGGACTTCGAAACGTTAGGACGTCTCTTTTTTGAAACCCACGACCCGACCCAGGTTAATCGTCAAGGTCCAGATGTAGGCACGCAGTATCGGTCCGAGATCTTTTACTTGAATGAGGCGCAAAAAGAAACAGCAGAGCGACTGATTCGCTTGTTGGTAGATGGGGGACTGAACGTGGCCACCCAGCTCTCAGCTGCTAGTGCTTTCTACAAGGCGGAAGAGTACCATCAGGACTACTACGCTAAAAATGGGTCATCACCCTACTGTCACATTTACACGAAACGATTTCAGGATCGGTAGGGGCGTCAGGGACGATTGAAAAGGATAATGAAGCCTTGCCCCGGCTCGTTATTCGATGATTGCCCGATGAGAGCAATATTGTCATTCAGTGCGATAGAAGAGCCAAAAGCGGTATTTCCGACGTCCAGGATTTGTTTTTGAATCCAGTCCTTATCAGGGCGCTCAAAGACATAGACCACGCGATCTACATTAATATTCAGATCAAGTTGTTCATCAAAGCCCACTACGAGAATTCGTTTATTGCTAATGGCAACTCCACTTCCAAAAGCGCCGAACTCATAGGGCACAGACGGGCGTAGCATGGCTTCTTGCTTCCATTTATTACCATTGAATGCGAAGATGCGGACGCGACCAGATTGGGAGCGTCCGGCCTTACTCTCGCCCACGACTAGTAGGTCTCCTTCCAGATCTACTGGCATAAAGAAATCCCGAATCCCGTCTGTTTCAAAAACACGATTCCAATTGGTTGACTGGTCATTTCGATGATAGACGGAAATCGAACCGGGCTTATCTGGTGAATAACTGGAAGCTGAAATGACAAGTCGGTCGCCGTCAAGGTCGCAGGACGAGCCATAGAGTCCGTTTTTCGTGGATCCATCGTACTGAATTTCCGACTCCCGGTCCCAGAAGTTTACTCTGTTTCGGTAAAAGATGAATCCTGACCCGTGAATGTCCTCGGACGAGTCGCCAAGCGAGGTGACGAGCAGGCGATTTCCATCTACGGCAACGCAAGAAGCGAAGGGTCCAGTTTGACCTTCTTTGGGATCTGAAATACGCTGGACTTGCTCCCATTCTCCCGAGCGTTTTTCAAAAATATAGACTCCGTTGGAAACAGGTTTTTTGACAAATGTGCGATATGAGGTGACTACAATCGTAGAGTCGCTGATGCTGACAGCTTTGCCAAAAAAGTGGTCTTCTCGACAATCCCGTGGAATAAGGGTCTGTTGAAGGGTCCACGTTTGGTCCGTGCCGCGTTCGTACACGAACGCGGCACCCGAGTTGACCCCACAAGAGCGTACTCCAGTTGCGCCAACGACGGCTAAGTTGCCATCCACTGCGACCGACACGCCGAAGTAGTTTCCGGACAAGGAGTCCGCATCGGGTAGCTTAAATATCTGCGCCGACACATTGCTTGCTGTGATTGCGTAGAAAAAGACTGTTATGAGAATGCGACTTGTCAAGAAATCGAATTTACAGATGATGACTGATTGAATAACGGAAGGTACACACAGATTGTAGTCCAGAAGACTCCAAATTATGTGCCCAATCTTTACCGTTCGATTCAGTGTCGATTTTGATTAAAAACTGCACTCAATCTAGGTCGCGGGCGCTCATTTCACTGGCCAGATCTTCCCAATCCTTGTTCTTTTCAGTCAAGTTGGTTTGAAGTCGTTCAAATTCAGCCATGAGGGCTTTTCCTTTCGCTGGGTCCGAAAACGTAGCCGGATCGGCTAATTGAGCTTCTAATTCGGCCTTTTTCGTTTCCATGGTCTCCACTTCCGACTCCGTCTTGGCGTATTCCTTTTTGAGCTGATAGCTGTTTAGACCGGCCGCGCGGGAGCCGCTAGCTGCAATCTTCTGCTTCCTGAGTTTTTCTCGCTCTTGCGCCTCTCGGCGCTTTTGTTCTTTTGACTTGGGACCACTTGTGGGTTCAGCAGAAGGGGGCGCAACGGTCGGAGGGGGCGTTGGGGCGGCAGTTACTGCTGGGGCCTTTGATGTCGTGCTTCTCGTGCCATGCTCAGCCTGCCAGAGATATTCGGAGAAATTACCTTCGTACTCTTCAACGTGCCCCTCTTCAACACGCCATACCTTGTTCACCACACGGTCCAGAAAATGCCGGTCGTGAGATACCAGCACAAACGTACCCGTATACTGTCGAAGTGCCTCAGTTAAGACCCCAATGGATTGAATGTCCAAGTGATTTGTTGGCTCATCGAGAATGAGCAGATTTGCCGGGGATGCCAGAGTACGGGCAAGAGCTACGCGACTACGCTCTCCACCGGACAGTACAGAAATCGTTTTGAACGCATCGTCTCCTCTGAATAGAAACGCACCGAGTAAGGTACGAAGCTCCGTTTCAGAGCGACCGACAGCCACAGATCGTAGGGCATCAAGCGCTGATTGTCCTCGCTCCAGTGTTTCAGCCTGATGCTGAGCAAAAAATGTCATTTCGACATTGTGCCCCTCTTTTCTTGTGCCATCGAAAGGCTCTGTACCCAATAGCATGCGAGCCAGAGTGGATTTCCCTGCACCGTTTTTCCCGATCAATGCAATTTTATCGCCTCGCTCGATCTGAATGGGAGGGGTGTCTTCAAACACCTTGATGGGACCGTTTTCGGATGAGTACACCTTGGTGAACTTCGAAATATCCATTACCGTGCGGCCGGACCGGGGGGGCTCGGGAAAGCGGAATGAAATCGTGGCTTCGTCCGATGGTGGCGGAGGGATGCGTTCAAGCCGATCTAACATTTTGACCCGAGATTGAACCTGAGTTGCCTTCGTATTCTTGTACCGAAAACGTTCAATGAACTTCTCGTTGTCAGCAATTAGCTTCTGCTGATTCAAATAGGCTGACGCATGATGCTCTCGTCGAATGATCCGGTCTTCGAGATAGAACGAATAATTACCGGCATACTCGGTCATCTGACCCTGAATCAATTCTACGGTGGTCTGGACCATCCGATCGAGAAAATATCGATCGTGCGATACCAATACTACCGTTCCAGGATAGGCTTTTAGATAGGCTTCCAGCCAGTCGATGCTATCAATATCTAGATGATTTGTTGGCTCATCAAGGAGTAAGACGTCAGGTTGAGTAAGCAAGAGTCGCGCAAGAGCAACGCGCATACGCCAACCACCAGAAAACGTAGACAAAGGGCGTTCAAGGTCATCAGCTGCAAACCCAAGGCCAGTGAGCACGGCTTCCGTTCTCGGTTTTATTAAATGAACTTCAGAAGCGATCAGTTTTTCATGGGTCACATTGAAGGCTTCCATAAGCCTCGTGTAGGCATCCTCAGTATGATCTGGGTGCTCATCCATGGCCTGAAGAAGCCGCTGCTCTTCTGACTCCAATTTTAGGATTGGCTCAAAGGCGAGTAAGGCTTCGTCTAGCACCGACCGGTCTCCTGCAACCTCTTCTGTTTCCTGTTTCAAATACCCGACGGACATACCCGCGTAAACGATAGATCCTTCGTCAGGTCGGAGCTCTCCAGATATAAGCTTCAAAAGGGTGGTTTTTCCAGCGCCATTGGGGCCAACTAAGCCATAGCGCTTGCCAATCTTAATGCCCCAGGAGGTACGACGAAGAATGGTTTGTCCACCGAAGGACAGAGATATGTTTTGAACTTGAATAATGACGTCGTCCGATCAGTAGGCATTTTCGTTGATAAAACCTCTCCAGAGGGTGAGGAGCATAATCTTGACATCAAGCCGAAGAGACCAATTTTGGATATAGTAGAGATCAAAATCGATCCGTTTTTCGATCGATGTATCTCCACGCCACCCGTTCACTTGAGCCCATCCGGTAATACCGGCTTTCATTTTGTGCCGAAGCATGTATTTGGGCACTTTACCTTTGAATTGTTCGATGAACACTGGGCGTTCTGGTCGCGGCCCCACAACAGACATATCTCCTTTGAGTACGTTGATGAACTGAGGCAATTCGTCCAGGGATGTTTTTCTCAGAAAAGCGCCCGTCTTGGTTGCCCGACTTTCACCCGGCTTCGCCCAGACTGCACCCGAATCTTTCTCTGCATCTACCGGCATAGATCTGAACTTCAGCATGTTAAATGTCTGGCCATTCAATCCCATTCGTTCCTGTTTGTAGAAGACGGGACCTTTTGAGGACAGCTTAACGGCAACCGCGATGAGCAGAAGCAACGGCGAAATTACAACCAGCAATAGAGTGGAGAAGGTGACATCAATAATGCGTTTAACTGCTCTCCTGAAATCCAAAGGAGCTTCGTCGATCATATGAATAACCGGCAAACCTCCAATATCTGTTACTCGGCTGTTTAAGATGTCGAGTTGGAAGAGGTCTGGGACAAGACATACATGTGCTAATCGAGTTGAGAGTTCATTCGTGAGTTCAACAATTCGATCCATCGCCGAAATAGGAAGCGCGATATAGACGTATTGAACGGGCTTTCCTGCTTGATCTTGCTCATCTAAAATCCTAGCGAGGTCCTGTGTAGATCCGAGGACATCCGGCCCTTCCACTGTTTTGTCATCCAAAAATCCAATCGTGTCAAATCCCATCCATGGATATTGGGCAAATGCATCCTTGAGTCGGTGCCCCACATCCCCGGCGCCTACGATCAATACGCGTCGCAAGAATTTCCCCTGCTTACGCCCATTTCGCAAAACGAGATAAATCAACAACCGAAGCCCGACGAGCAAAACGGGCATATAAACACCAAAAAGCAGCATATGAAGCCGCGAGAAGTACAGGGCCCGATAAAAAGAAAGAGAGGCTGCGACTATAAATACACCAATTACAATCGCCTTGGCAACGGTATAAATGAGGCTCGTCAAGCGCTGTGCCCGATCGGGGACATACAGTCCGGAGGCCCAAAACACTAACATCGATAGAATGAGTACGTAGGGCAGAAAACTCAGATATCTGGATAGCGGAAGCCATTCAGGCAAAGAGAATATGCCGAGTAGAGGAAAGACCTCAAAGCGCGTGTAATAGGCCAGAATCCAACTGGCTGCAATGACAACGGCATCGGCGAAGAATAGGAGTCGCTGAAAAAGACGACTTTGCTCCTGTAGCATCGCGGACTTGGGATTGGATTAGAAATAGAGTGTGGTATCCGTCGGGAATAGGTGCCGGGGTCAAACCTTAAAGGGATAGTTGGAAGATACGGATTATCGATCTATGGTGACGAGTAGGGAAACGTCTAGTGCCCTCACGGAATGTGTTAGAGCCCCGCTGGATATAAAGTCTACTCCTGTCTTTCCTATTGCCCTTAAGGTATCAAGTGTAACGTTTCCGGATGCTTCCGTTTCCAGCCTTCCTTCAACGATCTCAAGTGCTTCCGTTAGCAGGGCTGTGTTGGGGCCATCTGGACCACGCAGTACAAAGTTGTCGAGCATGACACGATGAGCACCGCCATGTGCCAAAACTTGCCGTAGCTCGTCTAGCGAGCGAACTTCAATTTCAATACGCAAGTCCGTCCCGGCCGTACGGCGAACGGCGCCATCTAAAGATTTTTCAATTCCACCCGCTGCGGCAATATGATTCTCCTTGATCAGAATCATGTCAAAAAGACCAACTCGGTGGTTTAGGCCTCCGCCCAGCCGTACAGACCACTTATCAAGCATGCGAAGTCCGGGAGCCGTTTTTCTCGTATCCAAAAGACGGGAGTTTGAGCCTGCGAGCTCGTCACACATGGATCGGGTCAAGGTTGCAATCCCTGACATGCGTTGCAAGTAGTTCAGAGCAAGTCGTTCGCCGGCGAGGATGGAGCGGGCCGAGCCTTGAACCGACCCCAGTATTTGACCAGCTTGGATCGGTGCACCATCGACGCAGGTCCATTCCGTTTTCAGGTTGGGGTCTACTTCATCGAAGACGATGTCCATAACCTGAATACCTGCGAGAACACCACTTTCCTTTGCCTTAAAGACTCCCCTTGCACGCGTGTTGACCGGAATGGTGGATTCGGTAGTGACGTCGCCTGTTCCGATATCTTCACGTAAGGCGATTCGAATAAGCTCTCGAAGTTCAACAAGATCTACGTATAGCGGTGTGTTGTTCAATCAGATATCCTCTGTAGAGCTGACCGGACGCTTGAAGGAGCGGGTATCGGGCGTGTTTTTCCCTCTTGCAGGAAGCAAAGGGTTACGTGGCCAACGGCCATGCTTTCAGTTCCACGAAGGATCTCGTACTTGCACGTCAAACGCATTCCTGATTCCGATAACTCAGGAGTGGTCTCGACGGTAATGACGTCATCGTAGAGCACACTCTTTTTATATTTGATCCCGAGATCGATAACTGGCAACGTAATCCCGCTGTCCGATAGTGATTTGTAGGGAACGCCGGCATCCCGCAGTGCTTCCGTGCGGGCATATTCAAACCAATCCAGATAATGAACGTGATAGGCGATCTCCATGGGATCGCATTCTCTGAACCGAACGCGATGCGAGAACTGGTGAGGGAAGACTACCATTGTTGCTATTGGGCCTCCTCAAAGGCGCCCATGGAGTCAAACTTGGCCAATCGCTGATCTAGCAAGTCTTCCGTAGATAGTGCCGAGAGGTCCTTTAGGTGCGAAGCGATGGCACGACCTACGGCATCATACGTGATGGCAGGATCTCGGTGGGCACCGCCCATTGGCTCCTCAATGATCTGATCCATAACTCCGATCGAAATCAAATCGGGTGCGGTCAATTTCAATGCACGGGCGGCTTCTTCCTTGAAGTCCCATGATCTCCATAAAATGGCAGAGCAGTTTTCGGGTGAAATCACTGAATACCACGCATTTTCGAGCATGAGAAGTCGGTCACCGACTCCAATGCCTAACGCGCCGCCTGAGGCCCCTTCACCGATTACGATAACGATGATGGGCACGGGAAGGCGAGCCATTTCAAATAGGTTGCGAGCAATTGCTTCGGCTTGCCCTCGCTCCTCCGCTTCTTGTCCAGGGAATGCGCCGGGCGTATCAAGGAGCGTAATAACAGGCTTTCCGAACCGAGCTGCCATCTGCATAAGTCGCAGAGCTTTCCGGTATCCTTCCGGGTTTGGCATGCCAAATCGGCGATACTTTCGGCTTTTGGTGTCTCGACCTTTTTGATGGCCGAGCATCATGACGGTCTGGTCTTCACCACCAAACCTGGATCCCTTGAACGTGGCGAATCCACCAACCATTGCTGGGTCATCGCCGAATAAGCGATCCCCATGTAGCTCAATAAATCCCTGTGTCAAGGCTTCGATGTGATCCAGCGAGTAGGGCCGTTCTGGATGACGCGCGATCTGAACACGTTGCCATCGTGTTAAATTTTGATAAATCGTCGTTCGGAGTTCATCTACGCGGCTTTCAAGTGCAAGGATAGATGTTTCGAGTGCAGCGCTAGGTTCTTCGGACCGAACGCTCCGCATTTCTTGGAGTTTTTGCTCGAGTTCGAAAAGCGGTTTCTCAAATTCCAGAAGATGGGCTTTTTTCAGCTGCGACATGCAGTAGCGGGGGTGGGTTGCTGATGGTCAATCGTTTCGAAAGGATGCTAATATAATATCTAGATCCAGACTGTACCCTTGATGGGTTACATAATACCAGTAAGCTCTCACGATTTCGTCTCGGTTCAACTCCTTAGTTCTCATCGTGTTCGTAACGGGAAAAAGACCTTTATCGATATTCCACGATGCTGGAATCCACTCCACATCTTCTTTTCGACATCCGATGAGATGAGCCTTCCCGATTAAAACTAAAGGAGTGTGCAATAGCATAAAGGCTGCATTTCTCGCGTTGGATTCCGGCGCAAACATGCGCGAGATCAGCCATATGAAAGGTAGCAAGGGGAGAAGGACCAAGGATAGGCTTCGTTCGAACACCGTTTTTGCCAACGACGATCTTAAATGTACCACTTCGGTGAATTCTGATTTCAAGGAGCCGACTGAAACTTGGCTGATGGACGACTTTCCAATGACATGCTCTTGTCCTTCATGCAACATGCGGAATTGCACAGAAAGGTCTTCAAGAGATCTCATGACAGAAAAAATACTTTGGTTACTCACATCTTGAGCTGCAAAGACGATGTCGTCAAATCCTCTTAGTCGCACAAGATCTCTCAAATGAGATGTGCGGCCAAGGCAAAGGGTATCAGCTTTGAGAGGTGAATCGTCTGAAACGTACCCTAATAGCGTGAAAGGAGGGCGAGGGTGCCCGGCCAACAGGCGAGCGAGGCGCGAGGCTTCAGGTGCGTTGCCAACGAGCACGGCGCGTCGTGGTCCGCGCCTGCGGCGGTAAATTATACCGCGCCAAATGGCTAAAAACACAAAGCTGACCGGCAAGGACAGGCCCACGACCCATCTCGAAAATGCGATATCCTGAACGAAGTAGGACAGGGAGGCCACAAAGAAAAATCCACCAATGACGCCGGACAAAGCAGGTCCAATTCGATGCAGATTGGGGTTCCTGTAGCCTCCTCCGATTGCGATTCCGAGTACAGTGGCGATGGGATAGGCCAAGGCGGTCGTCAAGAAAAACAAGGTTGAAGACGAAATATCGGTTTGAATCCATCGCAACGTGCCTAGCGTGGCGACACTTAGATAGACGGCAGCAAAATCCATGAAAGGGGGTAGGGCCCGACGAATTCCGTTCATGATCACACTCATTCCGGCCCGTACCATGATGCCAGCCCTCAGCATCGAGGTAAGGATGGATGATTGGGATCCGTTCATGTGCTTCTCAATAAAGAGAAGCATAGCTCCGTAAAACAGCTTTACGTATCTGATTTCGCCTTTTTTGGTGCTTTCACCTTTGTAGTGAATAATCCACGTTTCCGGCGTATACCAGACTTTCCAGCCAGCCTCCTGAATCCGGAAACACAGATCCAGGTCCTCGCCATACATGAAGAAGTCCTCATCAAAGAGTCCGGATCCGCCTTCTTCGTTAGCTCCAAACAGTGCTTTTCGTCGAACCATCATGCACGATCCGCTGAGCGCATCGACTTCAGAGGCTTGATCTCGAGGGAGGTAGGTAAGGTTGTATTTTCCAAATCGAGGGCTACTAGGAAAAAGTCTTCCCAGTCCGATCATGCGATAGAAGGCAATTTTTGGCGTTGGGAATGACCTTCTGCTTTCAGGAGCAAACGTACCATCAGGATTTAAAATCTGACACCCCAGCGCCCCTGCATCCGGGTGTTCGTCCATGAAGCGAACCATCGTTTTCAGCGTGTCTTCCTGAATGATGGTATCCGGATTCAGGATCAGGATATGTCTGCCGCGGGCAATCCGAATGGCCTGATTATTAGCACTTCCAAATCCAGTGTTTTCAGTGTTCGCAATGAGGTGCACTTGTGGGAACTGGTCCCTAACCATGTCCACCGAGCCGTCAATGGAGTTATTGTCCACTACCAGCACTTCCACTTTCAGACTCTGATCTGATTGAAAAATAGATCGAAGTGCCTGAGCTAGGAAGTCGCTCACATTGTAGTTCACGATGACCACGCTGACATCTACTTCATCAGTAGATGGCACCAAAACAGTCTCAGCATGTGACGATACGTTATCGCTCATCCGGTCGTCGTTGTTGAACACAGTGGGGAAAACGGTTCGCCATTACGTATTGCTTCGAATACGGGTCCCGAAAAAGAAGATGACAAAGATACGTAGGAACGAGTTATCTTCGGCCCCACCGAATCATTATGCGGAATCTCACTAATACATATCGATCTGAAGTTGGCCTTACGCTAACCTTGGCTGCACCAATAGTAGTAACCCAATTGGCGCACATCTCGTTGAGCTTTGTCGATACCGTAATGGTGGGCCGGCTCGGGCCGGAGGCCCTCGCCGGAGTAGCCTTGGGTAATACGGTCTTTTTCAATACGCAGATATTCTGCATGGGCATTCTGATGGCCGTAGGCCCGATGGTGTCTCAAGCGTTTGGAGCAAAAGACGATGATGCTATTGGTCGTAGTGTTCGGCAAGGCCTTTGGATGACGCTCACCTTATCTATCTTTGCCTTTGCGATTGTTTTTAATGGAGACAAGATCTTAGCCCTACTGGGGCAAACGGATAAAAACGTTGCGACGGCCAAAGGATATTTACGGGCAATTTCTTGGGGGGTATTGCCCTTCCTCGGGTTTATTTCCCTGCGGTCTTTCCTTGAGGCCGTTTCGAGGCCTCGAATTGTTACGGTCATTGCCTTGACAGGCGTTGTGGTTAACATTTTCATGAACTACGTGCTCATGTTCGGAAAATGGGGATTTCCAGAAATGGGGTTGATCGGTACGGGCTGGGCTTCATCGGCCGTGTTTACGTTTAATTTTTTAGTCTTGCTGGGGTATGTAGCCTGGCAACGTGATTTTCGTCCATACCGCATTTTTTCTCGGCTTGGAAAGCCCGATTCCCACTATTTCAAGGAGCTATTCCGTATTGGATGGCCGATTGGAGCTAGTTTGGGCGTGGAAATGAGTCTTTTTATGCTCACCATTATTATGATGGGGTGGCTGGGCACAACTCAGCTTGCTGCCCATCAGATAGCAGTCCAGTGTGCAGCCTTTACGTTTATGGTTCCCCTTGGGATTGGTATGGCGTCGTCTGTTAGAGTGGGGCAAGAAGTAGGAAAAAAGGACCTACATGGTGCTTCCGTAGCTGGATTTACGGGCATGGGTCTTTCGTCCGTCTTTATGAGTGGGACTGCGTTGCTGTTTTGGCTTACTCCTTTGGCCGTCGTTTCCCTGTATCTCGCACTAGATGAGCCCCAGAACCTGCCGGTCATTAAAATGGCGGTTGAGTTACTTGCCATTGCGGCCATCTTTCAAATTGTGGACGGAGTGCAAGTTGCTGCCATGGGAGCGCTTCGAGGAATGAAGGATACTCGGATACCCATGTTACTATCCGTCATTTCCTATTGGGGAGTAGGTCTGGTTACAGGATATGTACTGGCATTCCCACTAAACATGGAGGAAAAGGGTCTTTGGATAGGTCTGGTCGCAGGCTTGGCTACTGCGGCCGTTCTACTTACTCGCCGGTTTTACCGCCTCAGTCATTTTGGGACGCCCGGTGATCTCGACTAATATTTTCAATAATTACCGCATAAATTCGTTAAGTGATTCCTGAAAATGATTTGAGGATATCGGTATATTACGAGAGTATTTAGTCCTAAATTCAAAGGGCCACCTCAGGAGTTGTGGAGACTTTGCGATAAGTTAGCGCGATTCTGTGTTCTTGCCATCGTTTTTCAACCTCACCCCCTCGGATGCCACAGATTTTTCCGAAGAAGGCTAATGCCCTTCCAACTTTAACATTGCTCGGCTCTGTAGCCGGCGGCATTTTTGTCATTCTCTTTGTTTGGTACTACTTCTCTCCGGAGTATACCGACGTTGGATATGCGCCTGTGCAGCCTGTAGAGTACAGCCACCGTCTTCATATTGGCGAACTCGGACTCGATTGTCAGTATTGTCACACCAACGTGAAGGACGCTGACCATTCGAATGTCCCAGCTACCCAGACTTGTATGAACTGCCATAGTCAGGTTCGGACAGAGTCGCTTAAGCTTCTGCCTGTTCGCGAAAGTTGGGCTACTGGAGAATCCATTGAATGGATCAAGGTTCATAAGCTTCCTGACTACGCTCAGTTTAGTCACAACGTCCACACCAACAATGGTGTCGGTTGTGAGTCCTGCCATGGCAGGGTAGACCAAATGGAAGTGGTTTCGCTCTCAGAGCCCCTCTCAATGGGATGGTGTCTAGAGTGCCATCGTGCACCTGAGAATTACCTCAGACCAAACGATGAAGTTACTACGATGGGATATGAGTACCCGGAAGACTTCCTGGAAGCAAATAGGAAGCGCATCGCTACCGAGCACATTTCACCACCCACTAACTGTTCAGCCTGCCACTACTGATCGAGGATTGGTGTCAGCGACATGTGTCGCTTTCCAGCCATGCGGTGAACCGCTAATCGATTTTCAAACAGATTATGATCGAGCTACCTGTTATTGAGAAGTCTGAGTCGAACGAGGATACTCCGCGTTCGCGTTACTGGCGCAGCCTTAGTGAGCAGCAGAATACTGCTGAGTTTCAGCGCGTAGCCGGGGAGGAATTTATTCCTGGCGCCTCTGATGCACCAGGCGGAGCAACACGTCGTCAATTCATGCAGTTGATGGGCGCGTCCATGGCAATGGCCGGATTAACAGCTTGTCGCCGTCCTGTCGAAACCATCTTGCCGTTTGCGCAGATGCCAGAAGACATGGTGCCAGGCGTTCCTGTTCAGTACGCGACGGCCATGCCGTTCCGTGGGTCCGTTCAGCCTGTGTTGGTTCAAAGCTTCGACGGTCGTCCGACCAAGATTGAAGGAAACCCAGACCATGTAGATAGTTTGGGTGTGAGCTCTCAGTTTGCCCAAGCTTCGCTTCTAGGTTTGTATGACCCAGATCGTATGAATGCCGCCACGTTGAATGGCGAAGCCTCTAATTGGAAGGCTTTTAAAGCATTTGCGGCTCAACTTCCCGCTAGTTCTAACGTGGCAGTTTTGGCTGGAGCCTCGTCTTCTATGACGTTTGCGGCTGCCAGAAAACAGTTTGAACAACGTTTTAGCTCGGTCCGATGGGTTAATTACAACTGGGCAGAAGGAAATGCAGCTCAAGGTATTGCTGCTGCGAAGGGTCAAGCCTATCGAGCGCTTCATTCTTTTGAGAATGCCAAAGTCATTGTGAGCCTAGATGCTGATTTCTTAGGATCCGGTGCCCAGGACGCATCCTCTAACACCCGCGGTTTTTCCGCCGGTCGGAACGTAGAAGAAAATGGCGAAATGAATCGTCTCTACGTTATTGAGAGTGGCTATTCCATTACGGGTGGGATGGCAGACAACAGATTGAGATTAAAATCCTCCGAGGTTGCTTCGTTTGCAGCTGCACTGGCTACTGAGCTCGGTGCTTACGACGGTGACATGGGTGTCCATGGCTCGCATGCTTGGATTGGAGAATTGGCTAATGATCTGCGCGCTGCAGGTCCGGCCGGAATTATAGTCGCTGGCGACC